>JACQHI010000019.1 GCA_016199105.1 Lentisphaerota bacterium
GGCTGGAGCATGGGGGGTTTTTGAAGTGGCAGGAGAAGTATTGTCCGGAGATAAACCGCATGACGGCTTTCCGTTACATGCAGTTGACTGGGAAAATGTTGATCGAAGGCTATTCGGAAGACGGCAAATGTAACACAGTGTTACATTTGAAAGATGGCCATGCCGGGCTGTTGGTGAAGATGTTGTCGGCGGCGCCGTCGGCGTTCACGCCGGAGCACGTTCGGAAGATCGTTCCGAAAATCCGGGAGCTGGTGGAGGGCAGGACGCTGTCACAACTGTATTTCGACTTTGGGGTTACGAAGCCCCGGCAGACGAAGGATGTGAAGGTGCATAAGCGGCTGGGGCCGGCGCCGACGCCGTCGGTCTATGCGACGGATTGGGTGGATCGTGCGCTGGCCGTCCTGGGGCAGGTGGGGACATTCGAGAAGCACCTGGAGGAGGCGGACCTGAACCGGATCGTTGATGGGCTGAAATGGACTCTGGAATGCCTGGGCGCCGGGGAGCAGTTGCATGCGGAGTTCAGGGTGATCGAGCCGCAGGATTTGACGCGGGAGGGAAAGAGTGATGAGGGTCGAGTGTCAAGTGTGGGAGGTGGGAGATGAGCAAGGAGCTTTATCGTGTGGGGAAGCGAGTAGGGCAGGAGCGCTGGCAAATTAAAGTGGCACCTAACTGGAAGGTCGTTGCGGAGTTCGTGTTTTTAAAAGGGTGCGCCGATTGGTTGCAAGGTGGTCGCATCGATATTTCCAAGATTCCGGTTTTGCTTTCACAGCCAACGGGGGTTTGGCCGATGCTGAGTGACGTGTTGCGCGAGGGAGAAATTAAATGACGCTCGACACGTCCTTCTCTTCGGCTTCGGAGCTGGCGCGGAAAAAAGCGCTGGCTTTGGAATCGATTTGCCGGGAGATGGCGGCGGCGATCGTGAGGTTGCAAACGGAAATTGCGCAAGAAGCTAACGTCCGGGCTGTGGGGGATGAGGTATGAGCGGAGTGGATTATATTCCTAGCCGGCTTGCTGCTCAAAAAGAGGTTTGGGTTGTAACATTCCATTCGCAGATTGCCAATATTTCGGGAGTGCATGCTGTGTTCGCCGATGAGTTGAAAGCTCAGCATGAAGTTGAGGATTGGAATCGATCAACGAAGGGAACGATCTATATAAAGTCGAGGTGGTTGTTGTTATGAGCCAAAACCTCGACACCTCCCTTCCGTTGTCTTCGGAACTGGCGCGGAAAAAGGCGCTGGCTTTGGAGTCGATTTGCCGGGAGATGGCTTTGGCGATGGAGGGTGGCGCGACGGTCAGGGCGGCGGCGCAGGAGGCTTGCACGCGAAATGCAGGGCTTGTGCTGGAGGCCGGAAATGGGGCGGCGAAGGAGCTGCCCCTTTCCGAGGATGGGTTGGTGCGGCATTATTATCGGTGGCTGAATGGCGGGCGCTCGATTTCGGCGCTGGTGCCGAAAAAAAACAGCCGGGCGTCGAAGCTGGATGGGGAGCTCCTGGTTGAGTTGCGCCGGCGCTGTACTCTGCCGGGGATGGCGAATGCATCGGTGGCGATCAAGACGCTTGTCCAGGACTGGAAGCGGGGCGACTTTATTCCTGGACTTGGCACCTGGCGGAATTGGTGGCTTGCCCACCGCAAGGACTTTCCGTTGCCTGCGGCCGCTCCGGATTTCCCGGTCTCGAAGCGGACACTCTACAATTATCTGCCTTCGCCGGCGGCGAAGGAGTGGGGAACAAAAGGTCTTTCGGCGGCGCGGCCGCTCCTTCCTTTTATCTCTCGGGATTATGGTTCGCTCCGGCCCTCGGAACTTTTCATCTTCGACGATGTCCGGCTCGATGTCCTGGCAATCGACGATTTGACGCGGAAGCCGACCGAGATGGTATGTTATATTTCCATCGAGGGCGGATGTCGGTTGATTCCGGCATTCATTATGCGGCCGGCGAATGCGATGCTCAAAACGGACGTCGATCTGCTCGTCGTCCGCACACTGAAAATGTGCGGGATCGGGCGTGGCTACCAAACTCACCTATATTTCGAGCGCGGGACACTGACGATGTCCGACGTGGCTGCGGAAGTCCTGGAGAAGGTTTCAGAAGGTCGGATCAAAGTTCATTTTACTTCGATGAATTCTGGGCGGTCTTTCGTGGGGGCGCATCGGGATGAGGGCAAGGGGCATTGGATGGGGAAGGCCGTCCTTGAATCGTTCATGCGGTCGCTGCATCTTTCGCTTATGTTTCTGCCCGGTCAGCGGGGGAACAACTACTCCAATCAGCCGGAGAGCCTAGGCTGGGTCGGGCAGGGGCAACTGCCGAAGCCTGGCACTATGGCGCGCGAGGCTGAAACGCTGTCGGATATCCAGCTCGCGTTTTCGGATCGGATCAAACTGAATTTCGGACTCTGCTGGGTCAGCGAGGTACGCACGGCACTTCGCTCGGCCCTGAAACTCCACAACACCAGCCGCGAACACCAGTACCAGGGCTTTTCCAGCATCACCGAAACGGAAACCGCCCCTGGAGTATGGAAGGACGTTGTCGCATGAATTTGACCGGCATAAAGAATATACACGTTGCGGCGTCGGCGGCTGAGTTGCCGGCGGGAAGCTCGTCTGAGTCCTGGGTGCCACGGATCCGGAAGGCGCGGCGCTCTCCGGAGGAGGAGTTCCAACTTCGCCTGTCATCGTGTGGCGCTGCGCCTGAGCCGATCCCGGACGCCCTGGCGGCGATCCTGATGCAAACGCAGAAGAGAGTTACCATTCAGGCAAACGGAATAGAGTTTCTCCTGGCCGGGAAGACTACCCGATTTTGGCATGAATCTTCTCTGACATGTCGGCCGGAGAATGTTGGGCAGGAGCGGCTCATTACGTTCGACCAGGATGAGCTGGATGCGATCTACGTTCTCTCTGACGCCGGCGAGTTCGTCGAAGCGATCCCGCGCGCGGACGCTACGGCTTGGTTCTCTCCGGACCTCGCAAAAGAGATCGGCCGCTATCGCTCCGTAGCGGCGCGGGTCCATGAAGGCATGAAACGAGATCATGCCTTGACGACCAGGCGGGAGCATGACCGTACGAAAGCGAATTCGCAGTCGCTCCAGCATGCCGTCGATCTGCCGGTCCGCGGAATACAGCCGGCGGTCGGCGCGGAGGCAGAGGAGGCCGAAGATTTCGCAAAGGCGCGCCGGATACGGTCCGAGATCATGACGATGCGGCGGATGAAGTCCGATTATGCGGACCGGCAAGAGTCCATATCCCGGACGCGCGTGAGCGCGGCCGAGATGGCGTCGGCCGTGGAGGAGACAGTCGAGGCGGCGGAGCAAGTCAGCGACAGGGAGATCGCGGACTTGCTGAAAACAGGTGACGAACAATAAAGGAGGGCTGGGGCATGGTAAAAGAGGCGGCAACGTTGGAAATAGAGGAAGCGGCTGTGAAAGACGAGAAGACGGTCAATGCCCAGGCATCGAGCGCTCATGCCCGGATCAATGTGCCGCTCAACCTGGAGAACTGGAAAAGTCTTCCAGAAGAAGTGCAGCAGACTATGCTCTGGTTTCACCAGCATCTCCTGGATCGTCGTATGAATTGGGTGGATGCCGAGGAAGCGTCCGGCTTCGATCGGTCAACGATTTTCCGGGCTTTGAAGGGGACATACGAAGGTTCCTGGAAAAATATCTGCGCGGCGATCCGGAGCTATCAGCGGCTCGATGAGGAGCGTGGTTCGATCCAGCAAAACGCCTTTGTCGAGAACTCGATTTCGCGCCTAGTCTGGGGCGCCCTTGATTACGCCTGCGCGAATAATTCCATGACCACGATCATCGGTGGATCGCGCCAGGGCAAAACGATTTCCCTGCTCGCCTGGCGCGCGGAGCATAATCATGGACGGAGCGTCTATGTCCCCGTCCCGGCCTATGGCGGCACGAGGCTTTTCGTCCGGAGAATTGCGGAGACTGTCGGCGTGAATCGCAACCAGGGCATCGTCCTTATTATGGAGGCATTGACGAGGTCCTTTAACAAAAACCGCATCCTCATCATCGATGAGGCCCACCGGCTCCTGCCCGGATCGGGGCGCGGCAATCCCGTGAGCCTGGAGGTTGTCCGGGATCTTCACGATCAAACCGGCTGCGCCGTAGCCCTGGTCGCCACTCAGCGCTTCGACGATGAACTTCGAAAGTCACTCTATCAATACGAGCAGGTTCTCGGCCGCATCGGGATGCCGGTCCGCTTGCCCAGGACGATCCGGACCGCCGACATTCTTCCCATCATCGAGCAGTATCTGAAAAATCCTTCTGATCAGGTGATCGAATCCTGCTATCAAATCGCCAATGAAATGGGTCGCCTGGGCATCCTCGTCGAGACCTGGAAAATGGCCTCGCGAATCGCCTCGAAAGCCAGGGAAAAACTCAATGAATCGCACTTCGAAAAAGCTATGGCGATCCGAAAAAAAATGAAGGGCGAAATGCTCTACTCAAAAGCGGGATTGAATTGATGAGCCGAATGCTTGATCGTTTTGTCGATGTCCAGGATGCACGACGCTTGCTTATTCTTTGGGTTCCTCGCCGCTTAAAAAAATGGAAGCATATTTCGTGGTCACTTTGCTTGGGTCGATTGTGGTTTCAGTGGACTCCAAAATCATGAGCTTCTCCCCCTCACAACAAGCGCACTATCGCCCGCTGGTTCTCAAAGCCTGGCTGGCTCATTGCGAGTCAGCCAGGCTCGATCCGGAAAACAATTCCGCTTACACAACATGGTATCGCCTGCAGCTCCTGGAAGCGGCCGGAATGTACACGACGATAGAAGCGGACCAGGTGCGCGACTTCGAAAGGATCATGGGACACTTCGCGGCGCTGGCCGGCGACGAATTCTGGATCAAACGCTGCGCCGAAGGTGATGAGCGCCGGATCCGCTATTTGATCTCCACCGAGATGCTTCGGGGATCAATCAGCGCCGCCTACCTGGCCGGGATCTGCCGGAAGATGGGCTTCCGGTCCGGCGTTCTTTCAGACCTTCCAGAGCGACATCTCTGGAAGCTCTGGAACGCCCTGTTCCGTCATAATCGCCGGCATACGACGTCCGACGTCAAAGAGTAATCCAATGTCGATGTCGGATGACATATCCGCCTATCTCATGGAGCGCCGCGCCTGGGTCAGCGCCAGGGAACTCTGCCTTCGCTTCGGCCTCCGTCCCCGCCAGCTCCGCGCGGTCGATGATGTTCCCGGCCTTTGCAGCCGCTGTGCAATTTCGGGGAATAAGGGCTACAAGCATGTATCCCTCGCCACGCCGTCCGAATGGGCCGCCCACTACGGCCGGGAGAGGAAGCATAACATCATGGCCCTGGTCAACCTCCGGGCCAAGCGTTCGCTCCGGATGTCTCTTTCCCATCATCTTTCCCAGCCTCCCCTATATATAGAGAAGGTTTCAGGCCAGTACCTTCTGCCCCTGCCGGAACAGGTTTAAACGTTCTCAGTTTGGTTGCAAACCCCTAAAAACAGCCCATTTGTTCTCAGTTTGCTTTTTTCCAGTCTTTCAGTCATAAGTCGTTTATTTTCAGCTTGCTTCGTCTTTCTCAACCCTGTTTCATCATTCTCAGTCTTATTTGCAAGTCTCAGGAGCAGGCAGACCAGATGCGCTTGGTGCGGGAGCATGGGCGGCTCAAAGGGGAAAGGACCGCGCAGGTCAATCGGATCCGGAGTCTGCTGGTGCTGCACGGGGTGCGGATTCAGGGGCGGTGTTTGCACGGCTTCGATGTGCGCCAGGTGCAGACCCCGGACCGAAAGCCGCTGGGGGAACAATTGGTCAAGGAAATCGAGCGCGGACAAAAGCGACTGGCCTTGATCGAGGAGCAAATCAACGAACTGAAAAGGCAGCGGGAAAGCGCTCTCAAAATCCCTCTGGCGGAGGCGGATCGCAAGGCGGCGAAATTGTGCCGGATCAAGACGATTGGTCATGTCACGGCCACCGCGCTGAGTCGGGATTTTTTCTGGCGGGATTTTCGGAATCGCCGAGAGGTGGGTAGCATGGCCGGCTTGACGGGAAGTCCCTACCAGAGCGGAACCATGGCCATCGATCAAGGGATCAGCAAAGCGGGCAACTCAAGGATACGAGCCTTGATGATCGAGCTGGCCTGGACGTGGCAACGGATGCAACCGCAAAGCGAGTTGACCCGATGGTATTCGGAGCGACTGGCGAAGGGGAACAAACGCCACAAGCACACCTTGATTGTCGCTCTGGCGCGCAAGTTATTGGTGGCCCTTTGGAAATACTTGGAAACCGGTGAGGTGCCGGCCGGGGCGGTCTTAAAGGTGGCCTAACCCACAGCACGACACAGATACAGGAAGGAAATAATTTGAAGGTTGATGCGATTTTCCACGATGTTGGAGGAACCGCGCCCGCCCTGGGTTCGGCCTTTGAGCGAACCGTTTTGTAGATGGGTTTCCTCCTTCACGCGGTTCTCTGAGCCGAGTAGCGCATGCAGCAACAGGTGTTCCCGTCAAGACGGGCACGGATAGAAGGTTGTTCCGGTCAGCTCTCGTAGCGACGCCGTGAACAGGCATGAACCGGGCATCGGGAAAACGCAACGATCAAAAAGAGAAAGAATTTAACCGTGAGCTGAATCCAACTTGACAGACCCACATAGAAGGGCGGGCACGTCAGCAGACTGCCCGCCGTCTTGCTGTGGTCGAAGAAAAGCCCGGCGGGCAGTCCTGAGCGACATGCCCGCCCTACAATAAAAACTGACAATTGCGTCATTGCCCTGGGGCAACGCCGTTCCAGAACAACGATGGAACGGCAGAGCCGGTGGATTAACTTTGATTTACTTCCGGCTTTTCCCTGAAAAAATACCGATCAGGGTCATCAGCGCGCGCGGGAGGTGGAACGGATCCTTCACGGGAAGCGCGGCGCTTTCCATTTTTCGTCCTTCCCGATCCAGCCATTGCGTCCATTCCCCGGTGGGGACGGGGTAGTGCGCATAGGCATAGGTGCGGATTCTGTCGTGCCACTCCAGGAAACCGGCGTCGCCGGAGCGCCGCCACGCCAGCGCGGTGGCCACCAGCGCTTCCACCTGGACCCACCACGGTTTCGAGTCCGCCTTTTTCCAGAACAGCGGTTCCTTGCCGTCGATATCGAGGGCGAGGCGAAGGCCGCCATGGACATCGTCCCAGGCAAGGTCCAGGTGCCGCCGGATCAGGCGGACGCAGGTCCGGATCGTTTCGCGGTCGCCGCTTTCCCCCAGGATGGAGAGGATGAACCAGAGCGCCTCGAGGCCATGGCCCGGAACGCAGGTGCGGCCTTCCGGCGTGTCGGCGAAGCGGCCGTCGGGTGTGACGAATTCCAGGATGGCGTCTTTTTCCGGGCGGTAGAAATCACGGAGGATGCTGTGAACGAGCGTCAGACCGTGTTCCCGGATGTCGGCGCGGTCGGCCGTCCGGCCGAGGTGATCGAAAAAGAAACTGAAGATCATGTCGATGCCGTGCGGTTTCAAACCGGGCGGAATGGGGTGGGGGGCCGTGCCGTAACTGCCCGGTCGGCGGAGGCGGTCGGCCACGCGGTCATAGGTGTCCAGGGCGAGCCGCAAGGCGGCCGCATTTCCGGTGGCGCGGGCATATTCCGCCAGGCCGGTCATGACGAAGCCGTCCACATAGAGGCTGGTGTCGCGCTCCAGCACGTTGCCCTCCGCATCCAGCCGGTACATCCAGTAACCGCGTTCGTCCCGACCGTGCTGTTCGAGGTAACGGAAAAGATGGTGGGCGGCCTCCAGCCATTCCGGCCGCCGCTCGATCCGGTTGGCGAGGGCGGAAAACGTCCAGAGGGCGCGGCCTTGCGACCAGAGATATTTGTCGTGGGACGTCACGCGGCCAGCATCGTCCATGACGTTGCACAGTCCGCCGTGCGCGCGGTCAATGCCGTGCCGCAGCCAGAACGGGACAACATCGTCCAGGAGGGTCCGGCGATACGTTTCGAGCCAATCGTCAAGTTGTGCGGTCGGTAATGGCGTGGTCATTTGTCCTCTTGCCAAGCGGCCGGAAAACACTACCATCCGAAAGAAGACGGGGTCAAACCGGAATGGCACTACGACAAGCTGTTTCTCGATACCCGACGGCGGCTGAGGCCAGCCGCCCTCCACGAAATACGCCGACCATTCGAGCTTGGAGGGCGGGCGGCCTCGACCGCCGCGAGCTTATCCGAATGGACACGAATGAGGTCGGAACGATGGGCGTAAAAAAACAGGTGGGCCGGACCGTTGTGACGGCCTTTCCGCACGGCTTTTGCGCGGGGGTGGAACGGGCCGTGCAGACGGCCGAGGCGGCGCTGAAGCGCTTTCAGCCCCCCATTTACGGTTTCAAAGCCATCGTTCATAACCGGCAGGTGGTCGAGGCGCTGACCGCCAAGGGCATTGTCTTTGTCAAAAAAATAAAAGACGTTCCGAAAGGCGGCACGGTGCTGTTCAGCGCGCACGGCGTGGCGCCGGCGGTGCGGACGGCGGCCGGAGCGCGGCGTCTCAAGATCATTGACGCCACCTGCCCGTTTGTCTCCAAGGTGCATGCCGAGGTCCGGCGCTACGCCGCCGGCGGATACGCCATCGCGCTCATCGGCCATCGGGGGCATGACGAGGTGATCGGCGTGGTCGGGGAAAGCCCGGAACGCGTGGTCGTTCTGGAAAACGAGTCCGAGGCCGAAAACTTCCAGGCCGCCGATCCCGCGAAGGTGGCCGTGCTGACCCAGACGACGCTCAGCGAGGACGAGACGGAGCGCGTCCTGAAGGTGTTGAAGCGCCGCTTTCCCGGCCTGGTGACGCCGGCCCGCAGCGACATCTGCTATGCCACGACGAACCGTCAGCAGGCCGTCAAGGCCCTGGCGAAGACGTGCGAATGCGTGCTGGTACTGGGCTCGGCCAGCAGTTCCAACAGCAACCGCCTCGTGGAAGTGGCGGAATCGGCCGGCTGTCCGGCGAAGCTGGTGAGCGATCTGGACAGTCTGGAGCAACTCCCCGACTTGAAGACGATGCAGGCGCTGGGACTGACGGCGGGCGCCTCCACGCCGGAGCCGCTGGTCGAGGCGGCGCTGGCCGTTTTGCGCCGGCGCGGCTTCCGCCGGGTTCGGAAACTCCGGGTCGCGAAAGAGGACCTGCACTTTTCCCTGCCCGCGGAAGTGAGGGAGGAAAAAAGGTTTTAGGTGTTGGGTTTTAGGTGGTAGGGGTAGGAATTGCCATGGACGAATTTTATGACTCCAAATCAACAGAATAAATGCGGCGTATGCGGGAGCGGGGGAAAGCGGGCGTGTCCCGGTCTCGGGGGCGCGATTTGCCCGAGTTGCTGCGGCGCCGGGCGGGGAAGCAAAATCGAGTGTCCGGCGTCCTGCCCCCATTTTCCCTTCGGAACGGAAGCCTATATGAAGAAAAGCGGTCAGGAGTGGTAGTCAGAATGATTCGCGGGCAAAATTCAGATAGTCTGAACAATCCAAAATCTAAAATCCAAAATCCCGTGAGGGACGTTGTCCCGTCCCAACGGGACTCACGTCCAAAATCAATACACCAGGAGGAAGCTCAATGAAGATGCGTGCCGGTGGATGTCTGTGGGCCGTGATGGGAATGGCGTTTGTGGTGGCGATGGGGCCGTCCGCCCATGCGAGGAGACCGGAATGGACCAAGGCGGCCGACCTGCAGGCGGGGACCGGCGCCAAGGATGTCGCCTACAGCGGGACGATTTCCGCGGTGAAAATCAAGTGTGTGGAGGGTTCCGTCAGCATCAACACGATTGTCGTGCGCCAGGGCGGGGACAAGACGGCCGTTCCCGTCACGGCGCAGCTCAGGGCGGGAGATGAGCGGGAGATCGCCATGACCAACGCCGTCCAGGCAACGGGGCTGCGGATCAGCGATGACGGCAATGGGAAATACGAGGTTTATGTGAAGACCGCCGGGGAGTCCGGGGCGAAGAAGGAGAGCGGCGGCGACTGGAAAACCGTCGGGGAATTCCAGGCCGGCGGCAACGCCAAGGAGGCGACATTCGCCGGAACGGCCTCGACCTGCCGGATCAAGTGCGTGGAAGGCACAGTCAGCATCAACACGATTGTCGTGCGCCAGGGCGGGGACAAGACAGCCGTCCCGGTCACGGCGAAGCTCAACGCGGGCGAGGAGCGTGAAGTCGCCCTCGGCCAGGCTCTCTCCGTCACCGGTTTCCGCATCAGCGATGACGGCCGTGGCCGTTACCAGTTATCGGTGAAATAAGAACCGGCGGTTGACGGAAAACGTGACATATACTTGACTAATAGGGAAGGACTTGCTCTGACGGATGTAGGCGTAGAACATGGCCCGTCTTCGTTGCCGCGCAATACTCGCCAACTTCGCCGGGCACGCTTCGCCCTTAATGGCTGTGCCACACGCGTAGCCTCCAAGGCGAAGCGTGGCGGAGAGGGTGGGATTTGAACCCACGGTGCCCGTTTAAAGGCACATACGATTTCCAATCGTACACCTTCAGCCGCTCGGTCACCTCTCCGTGATCACAGGGGCGGCTTCCTTATACTGAATTGTCAGAGGCGGGTCAAACGGGAACACAAGTGAGGGATCAGAAGAAATCCGAGCAAATAAGACAATAACCGAGCATGAATTCCTTCCCGACAGAGCCTGGTGTTCCGGCGTACCGCCGGTCGCGTTGGCTGCGGAACGGTCTTGTCGTGGCCGGAAACTGGAGTTCGTGGAAGGCCGCCTATTTCGGCGGCTGGATGACGATGCGCTGGGTGGTGGTGAAGCCGCCCTTGTCGTCGCCGCGGAAGACGTCGATGTAATCCTCCAGCAGGGTGATGGCGGCGGCCCGCTCGAGCTTGTCGCTCTCCTCCACCAATTCGATGCGCTCGATGTAGTCCTTGAAATCCACCCGCACCTTGGCTTCGGTCAGGAGATGGATGATCACGTTGTAGATGTGGGCGTTGGAATGGCCGAAGCGGGTCAGGTAAAGCTGGAGCTTGTCGCTCAATTTGCACACCGAGACTTCCTTCTTGGTCCGGATCCCGTCCTCCATTTCGTTGCGGGTGACCTTGATCATGATCTCGTGCGGCTGCTTGGGATATTCCTCTGCCATCTGCCCCTCTTTTCAAAACCGATAGACCGGAAATATAAATACCGAAGAAATTATGCATGGCCCGTCCGGCTTTGTCAAGGGAGGCCTTGTTTTCTCATGCGCCGCCGAGGCCGGCCATGAGGCGCAGGAGCGAGTCCTGGGTCGCCTGCTCGCGCGTGAGTTCGCCGGCCAGTCGGCCGTTGCGGAGCACGAGGATGCGCGTGGAGAGATTCAGAATTTCCGGCAGCTCGCTGGAAATCAGCAGGAGGCTGGCGCCCCGGCCCGCCAGCTCGTCGAGGAGGCCGTAGATTTCCGCCCGCGCCCCCACGTCGATGCCACGCGTGGGTTCGTCCACCAGCAGAATGTCGGAGCCGAAGGCCAGCCAGCGGGCGAGGACGATTTTCTGCTGGTTGCCGCCGGAGAGCCCCGCCGTGTCGGCTTCGATGCCGGGCGCGCGGATGCGCAACCGGTCGCGCGCGTCCGCGGCGATCCGGTTTTCCGCGCGGCGCCGCACCCAGCCGCACCGACTCAGGCGGGGCAGGAGCGGCAGCGAGATGTTTTCGCGGATGTTGAGGGCGAAGATCAGGCCGTTCCGCTTGCGGTCTTCCGGCACGAGGCCCAGCCCGGCCTTCATGGCCTCCCGCGCGCCTGTCCCGCTGCTGGAGGGATTGACCCAGGCGGCCCGTTCTCCGCGGACATGGATTTCACCCCGGGCCCGCGGATCCAGCCCGAAGAGGGCTTCCGCCAGTTCGGTGCGACCGGAGCCGACCAGGCCGGCCACGCCCAGCACTTCCCGTTCGCGCAGGGTGAAGGAGATGTCCTCGAATTTGCCGGGACTGCCGAAGCCGGCCACCTTCAGCAATTCCCTGCCGGGCGCCTGCTCGAGATGTTTCGGGAAATATTGGTTGAGCGGGCGCCCGATCATCTGTTCCACCAGCGACGCCTCGGTGAGCGTCTTGACCGGCCGGGTGGCGACGAGCCGGCCGTCGCGCAGGACGGAGATGGGGTCGCACAAGGCGAAGAGTTCGTCCAGCCGGTGCGAAATATAGACGATCGTCACGCCCTTTTCGCGCAGGCGCCGGACCAACTCGAAAAGCCGGTCCGTTTCCCGCCGGGACAAACTGCTCGTGGGCTCGTCGAAAACCATGATGTTGGCCCCCCGGGCCACGGCGGCGGCGATCTGCACGATCTGGCGCTGGCTGATCGGCAGCTCGCCCAGGATGCGGTCCGGCTCGATGGCGGCGCCGATGCCCTCCAGCCAGCGCAGCGCTTCGGCCCGCAACCGGGTGCGGGCCAGGAACGGGCCGCGCGACGGCAGGTGTTCCAGGCAGATGTTCTCAGCCACGCTCAGGTTTTCGCAGAACAACAGCTCCTGGTGCACCATGCCGACGCCCGCCCGGGCGGCCTCGCGCGGAGTCGTAAAACGCACGGGCCGGCCGGCCACCCGCAATTCTCCCGCGTCCGGCGTGTAGATGCCGGCCAGGATTTTCCCCAACGTGCTTTTGCCGGCGCCGTTCTCGCCCACCAGTCCGTGGCAGGAGCCGCCCGCGATGTCCAGCGTGACCCGGTCAAGCGCCTGGACGCCGGGGAATCGCTTGCTGACCCCCTTGAACTGCACGGCGGGCGATGTGACGGTATCCGACATATTGCAAGCACTCAATGGTTCAGCCGCCAGAAACTTTGAACGTCGAACGCCGAACGCTCAACGTCGAAGTGCAGATCCGATCCGGACTTCGGTGTTCCGCCGTCGCCCGCCAATGGCGGGCTATGGCGGACAAGTCGATGTTGCCACGTCGCTTCGCAAGTGGCCACTTGGCCGCAATGCAGCCGACGTGGGACGTTGGATGTTCAGCGTTCGACGTTCGTTTATTTCCTTCCGAGGTATTCTTCCGGCACGTCCGTGAAGCCCCAGTCCTTCAACTGGCGGGCCCAGGCGCCCAGATTTTCCAGCGTCACCTTGACGAGTTCCATGCGGTTGGTGACGGGGACGTCCTTGTTCAGCACGACATGGTCCACGATTTTCTCCACGGAGACCTTGCCCCAGAGATAGGTGGGTTGCGCGAGCAGGACCGGGGCGATGCCTTTTTCGATGTAAGGCAGTTCCGCCGGAAGCGCGTCCACGGAAACGATTTTTACGCGGGCGGGATCGAGGTCGGTGAGGAGGGTCTTGGTGAACAGCGGCCAGCCGCCGATCATGGCCCAGCCGGTGACTTCCGGGTAGGCGTTCATGACGCGCAACACTTCCGCGGCGGCGTCCTGGGGGGTTTCCGTATGATAGAACGTGCCCACGATTTCAATGCCGGAATATTTCTTGGCCTCCTGGCTCACGCCTTCGGCGCGCTTGCGGAGGTTCGGCGCATTCTGGTTCCCGGCGAGGATGGCGATCTTGCCATTTCCGTTCAGGAGCTTGGAGAGCTCGGCCATGACGGTCTGGCCGGTCTGCAGGTCGTCCACGCCGTAAAAGGCGAAGCGTTTCGATTGCGGGGCGTCGCTGTCGAACGTCATCACCGGCACGCCTCGGGCGACGGCGTCGTCAATGGCGCCGGTGACCTTGGCGGCGTCCGAACAGGAGAGCAGGATGGCCGTGGCGCCCTCGTTGACGGCCTGGGCGATGCGCTGGGCCTGGACCTGGCCGTCCTCCGTCGGCGGCGTGCGCCAGTCGATGACGATCTCCATGGCCAGCCTAGCGGAAAGCTCCTTCGCCGCGGCCTCGGCGCCCGTGCGGGCGGAGAGGAAGACGGGGTTGGTCGAGCTTTTGGCGATCATGGCGATGACCGCCTTTTTCTTCGTCGCCGCCGGGGCGGGAGACGCGTTGGTGGCGGGCGTTTCCGCCAGGGCCGCGTTGCCGAGCATGATCAGGGCCGCGCCGGTTATCAGAGTGGATTGCCAATAGTGCTTCATGAGGGGGCTCCTTATGTGTTATTCAGGTTCAGTGTTCACGGTTCAACGGTTATTTGTTTTCATGTAACTGCTCAGCCACAGTAAGTCAGCCATTCTTGGCTGACTATTGCCGCGAGGAAGGTCAGGCAGGAATGCCCGACCTACTTTTTCAGCGCATATTCGTGTCTGCAAATGACCACCTGTGCAGTTACGTTTTCTTTGCTATTATTGCGTTAAAGAAACGGTTTCGCCGGCCGGGCGGCGCCGCGCGGCCAGCCGGCTGTTCAACTGGTCCAGAACCACGGCCAAAACCACGGCGGACCCGATAATAATCCATTCGTAGTTCTGGTCAAAGCGCAATGTGCGGATGGACTGCCGTATCAGCACGATGAGCACGGCCCCCAGCATCGCGTTGACGGCATGGCCCTTGCCGCCGTTCAGGCTGGCCCCGCCGACCACGGCGGATGCGATCACATACAGCTCATAGCCTGTGGCGTCGGCGCAGGAGGCCGAGCCGTAATAGCCGCTGCCGATGAAGGCGGCGATGCCGGCGGTGAGTCCGGACAGCGCGAAAACGCCGACGAGAATGCGCCCGACGGCGAGGCCCGCGTAGCGGCTGGCCTCCGCGTTGCCGCCCACGGCGTAGATATGCCGGCCCATGACGGTCCGTTTCAGGTACAGGGCGCCCAGCGCCGTCACGCCGAGCATGACAAGGAGGGGAATGGGGTACAGCGCGCCGCCGAGCCCGAGGGTGGCCTTGATCGTTTGCGTCAGGGCGCCGGGGATGAGGATGCTTTCCGCCTTGCTGGCCACAAAGGCGATGCCGCGGAAGACCCACATGCTCCCCAGCGTGATGATGAACGGATGCACGCGGAGCCCCACCACTAATACACCGTTGATCAGACCGCAGAGCAGGCCCAGCCCCGCGCAGCAGGCCAGGGAAACGTCGAGCGTGGCGCCGGGCGTCAGGCTGCCGAGCGTCCGGAGCGCCATGGCCGTCAGGACGCCGCTCAGGGCGTAGATGGCGCCGACGGAGAGATCGATGCCGCCGGAGATGATGACCAGCGTGGCGCCGACCGCCATGACGGCGAAGAAGCTGGCGTCCGTGGCGGTCTGCATGAGCGTGTGGGGATTGAGGAAATTATTGATTTCACGCCCGGTTTTCAGGTCCGTGTGATGCCCGGCAAAGAGGGTGAGCAGGAGGCCCAGGACCAGGATGATGCACACCAGTCCGGAGGACTGAAGCGCCAACGCGGCGCGCGTCGTGTTCATGAGCTTGAGCAAGGATTGATTCATGGATCGAAGAATCGTAAGAGCACGGAAGCCGAAAAACAAGATTGTTTAACCGCGAATTGACGCGAATGGGGAAATGGCTTTTAACCGCAAAGAGTAAGAGGGAAAAACGGGCCGCAAAAAGGCGCACCTGCCCGCAATGCTGCAC
>JACQHI010000241.1 GCA_016199105.1 Lentisphaerota bacterium
ACCTGGGATACTGGTGGGTGGAACTGGGCGGAGAGGACGACTCCATCCGCGATACAGAACGGCTTCGCGACGAACTGTTGCGGATTGTGCTGGGAATATGGGACCATATCAAGAACCGGTGCGCGCACAAAAACGACGCCGAAAACTGGGCGATGGACTGGCTGCAATTCCTCCCGGCCAAGCGCGAGAGCCGCCGGTATGTCGGGGACCACCTCCTGACCCAGGGCGATATCGAGGCCGAGGGCCGTTTTGACGACACGGTCGCCTATGGCGGGTGGACGATGGACGATCACGATCCGGCGGGATTCCGGGCATGCCGCGACGGCCGGCCGGCGACGCACTGGCACACGGCGCCATCGCCGTATGGGATTCCGTACCGCATGCTGTATTCGAAGAACATCGAGAACCTCATGTTCGCCGGCCGGTGCGCCAGCGCGACGCACATGGCCATGAGTTCCACCCGGGTCATGGGAACCGGGTGCGTGATGGGGCAGGCGGTCGGCACGGCCGCCGCGATGGCGGTAAAACGCGGAGTTTTACCGAAGGATGCGCACGGCTTCATGCGGGAGCTGCAGCAGGCGCTGCTGAGGGATGACTGTTATCTGCCGGGTCTGATCCAGGAAGTTTCGCCCCTGACGGGAACGGCGGAGCTGACGGCCTCGCAGGGCGATCCGGAGCCGATGCGGGATGGCGTTCACCGGCCGGTCGGCCAGGCGCTTCACGGCTGGACGTGCGGGCCGGGCGATCACGCGAGCTATCGCTTTGCCAAGCCGGAACGGGTGCATGGCGTGATCCTGACGCTCGACAGCGCCATGGATCGGTTGATCGCCATGAGCTGGTTCGGCAATTACAAGCCGTTGACGGCGCCGCCGTCCGTCATGCTGAAGGATTTCCGGCTTGAGGGCCTGCGGGACGGACGCTGGACGGCGCTGACAAACGTCAAAGGCAACTACCAGCGCTGTGTGCGGGTGGCGCTCGAAGGCGAGCTCGAAGGCATCCGCCTCGTGCCCGAGGCCACCTGGGGCGCCGCTCACACCACGATTTTTCGCTTCGAGTTGGTGTAGATTCGTCGTTGGGGCGACGGCGAACCCCGGAGTTTGCGGTTCTGTTCGCGGAGCCGGTTGGCGGGGGTGTTGCGAGGACTCTCGGCTTGCGCCTCGGCCCAGAGGAGGGTTGCTATCAGTGCTTTCCAGCGCCGGCGAGGATTCCAACAACGGTCGCGTTTGGCCTCCTCGGCCTGTTTCAAGGCGGCCGTCATGACTTCTTCCCGCCGCTCAACTCCTTGAATATTTTTTCATACACCGCGACGCATTTGGGCCGCGAGAAGAAATTTTCCGCGTACGTTCGGCCCTGCCTTCCCATCTCGGCGGCCAAGGGGCGGTTGTTGTACAGGCTGAACACGGTTTTGGCGAGCAAGTCCGGATCGTCGGGTCGGATGCACACTCCGCACTTGGCGGCCGCTATCAGCTTGGGCGCATCGCCCTCAGGCGGCAAACTGGCGATGATCGGGCGGCCGGCCGCCATGATGCGGAATAGCTTCGAGGGCGCCATCGGCGTCTTCACGTTTCCGCGCAGGGTCACCAGGCACACATCGGATGCCGTCAGGACAGTGGGATATTCGGCGCGGGATTGCGCCGGCAAAAAAACCACGTTTTTAAATCCGGCGGCTTTGATCTCCAGCTTCGTTTTTTCGACGCCATCCCCGACGATGAGAAAAACCACATGGCGATTGGATTGAAGCGTTTCCGCCGCCTCGATGACGATGTCCAAGCCTTGCGTGAAACCGATCGTACCGGCGAAGGAAACGACGAACTTGCCGTCCAGTTTGTTCCGGGCGCGGAAGAGGTTGTTGGTCTCACCCGGCTTGATCAGCTCCGTATCCACCCAGTGGGGAGCCACAACCACTTTATTCGGCGATACACCCTTGTCGATCATGGCCCGGCGATGCGTATCGGAGTGGACGATAATACGCGAAGCTCTCCGGTGCACATGCTTTTCCACGGCTTCGAATAACGGGGCGAACAAGCGCTGTAAAAGCCCCGCATCGTTTGCCTCCTGCGAAAAGCCGTCTTGGCTGTTGACGGCGAAAGAGGTTCCCTTTGCCGCTCTCAGCCAGGCGGCGGCAAGGCCCAGGGACAAGGGGGGCGAACAGGCCAGCGCCACATCGACGTCTTTCACGTTCGCAGCGCGAAGAAAGAATAAAAAAGGCAATCCCAGGTGAACCAGTCCGCGGACGATCGGGATGTGTTCGAGAAAATCCGGGGTCCGTATGCGAAACACATCGATGCCGTCCATATTCTCGTATAACAATCGCTGGGTCCGATACCGCGCATCCAGTTTGGCTACGTCGATATTGTGGCGGGGAAAACCGGTGACCACTTGAACGTCATGCCCCTGCAGGGTCAATTCCTTGGCCAACCCCCAGCACCAATAAGGCGCTGCGCCAGACTCCGGAGGAAAATAGTCGGACAGCAGTAGAATGTTCATGTGCGCGTTATTTCACGTTCGGAGTTCGAAATCGCAGATCAACGGCAGGTGGTCCGAATAGATGACCTTCGGCATCCGGAAATGGGTCACGTGAACGTGGCGGTTGTGGAAAATGAAGTCGAGCTGGCGTTTCGGAGCCCAGCTCGGATAGGACGGCTGGGGATGCCGGCTGGCATTGTGCAGACCCGAGGTCGCGAGAAAATGCCGCAATTCCCGGTCGCCCCGGAGGAAATTGAAGTCGCCGGCCACGAGACAGGGTCTTTTGACCTCCCGGACCAGCGCGAACAGATCCTGCAACTGCCGGCTCCGGCACAGGTAGCCCAGCGACAGGTGCACCAGAAAAACGGTCAGGTCTTTGAGTTCCATTTCGATGGCGAGCCGTTTCACCCCGCGATCGAAGTAATGAAACCGCGCGTTCTGGATCGGTTGGCGCGCGATGCAGGCGTTGAGCTGCTTGTTCATGATCGGGATGCGGCGGGCGACGGACGTCAATCCGTACTTCAACTCGCAGGTGTGAAAATGGCCCAGCTTGTCCGCGATGACCTGGGCCTGGTTCTTGCGATGGGATCGGAACGACCCGCCATCCACCTCCACGAGTCCCACGATATCCGGGCTCTCCGAGGCGATAAAGGCGGTGACGGCCTTCAAGGTCTTCTCCGTTTTACGAAAAAAACCGTAGCCGTGCAGGGGAAAATGATACCGCATGCCCGCCCCGGTGC
>JACQHI010000242.1 GCA_016199105.1 Lentisphaerota bacterium
CCTCCGGCGAATACCCCATGAGTTACGAAGTTCATTTCGACTTCGCTACGGGGGAAACGAACACAACAGTTCCCTATGTGTCGCTTAGGGCCTTCTGCGCAAACCCTGTTTATTGGCGTGTCCGGGCCGTCAACAAGCTCGGTAAGAGTCCCTGGTCGGAGAAACGGGTGTTCAAGATGGAGTAAATCGCTCTTGCCCACCAAATCGGGGTCAGGTTTGTGCGGGTGAAGATGGTGTGTGCAGTGTATGGAAAGGAAAGTCAGGAAAGCATGAACGAATACCGGGTGCCGCGATGATCGAGGAAGTCCTCATCCTGGACGGACAGAGCCGCTACAACGTGTTCAAACGCTGGCAGAACGCCCTGGTTCGGGGGTTCGGAAAGCTCGGCATCGCCGCGCGCGTGGCGCCGGTGGCCGAAAGCGTGAAGCCGCTCGGAAATCCGCGCGCGCTGACGCTGGGCTTCAACCTGGTCCGACAGTGGTCCACCGAAAACTGGGACCAGCGGCATCTGTGTTGGATGGTGGACCACCCCAGCTACCACGCCGATTTTTTCTTTCCCCGCATCAGCGGAATACCTGTCAATCCGGACCGCGTGGCCGTGGCCAGCGTGGACCGGAACTGGCGCGAGTTTGCCCGCGGTCGGTACGGGTACGGGCGCTGTGTCCTGCTTCCGCACGCATCCGGGACCGACTCGCTGTTCGGAAAGCCGTGGAAGGAGAAGCGGAATGTGGGCGTGTTCTTCGGGTCCATCGAGGATCCGGCGGCGTTGCTGGAAAACGCCCGACGCCAGGCCGGGCCGTTCCTGCCGGTGGTTGATCTGTTGGCGGAACGGTTCTCCTATCGGCCCGGCCGCACCTTTCCGGACTTCTTTCAGGACACGCTCGCGGAGTTGAAGGTCGAGCCGGCGCAGGCACTCATGGCCATGAATGCGCTCCTGCCGTTGCTCGACATGGTTCATATTTTCAAGAACCGGCTCGAACTGCTCAGGGCCGTGCGCGGGCTGGAGCTTCATCTCTATGGCGCCGGACCCTGGCCCGCCATGGGCCTGCCTCCGAACATCAGGATTCACGACGCCGTCGAATACGAGGCGGCGCTTGAAATCATGGCCGGTGCCCGGCTGCTCGTCAATCATTCACCAAGCCTCTCCGGCGGCGGGCATGAGAGGATTTTCGAGGCGTTGTGCGCCGGTTGCTGCGTCATGACCACCCGATCGGACTATCTCGCGGAAGAGTTCGGGGGGAACGCCGGTCTTCGTTTTTACACGGGGCCGGGAGCGTCCGG
Organism: Lentisphaerota bacterium; assembly: GCA_016199105.1. Classification (GTDB taxonomy): domain Bacteria; phylum Verrucomicrobiota; class Kiritimatiellia; order JAAZAB01; family JAAZAB01; genus JACQHI01. Next base: position 1,282 of record JACQHI010000242.1, read on the forward strand.
CATTGACGACATGGCTCGCTCCCTGCTTGACGATCCCGCCTCCGCCGACCGTGCCGCAGCCTCGGCGGCGGTGGCGCTGGCCCGCCATACCATGGCGAGCCGCGCCAAGACGATATGTGAACTGTCCGCGGAGCTGTGGCCGGAGGCAATGGGGCAATGACGAAGGGGAGTAGCCGCCCCGCTCGGAGGCGTTTTCCGATTGACTTTATCCGCGCACGGCAAGATCATTCGGAGCATCGGGGGAGAGAGGCCGGTTTGAGATTGCTCATGGCCGATTTTTTGCCACCGATAATCTAAAATCCAAAATCTAAAATCCAAAATTCCGCATGAACCCGCCCGCCCAAGTCGTTCAACTGTCCGTTCCCGACCTGGTGAAGATCGTCAGCCACATGGCCCGCACCGGCTATGGCACGGACGACTGCCTGAAGGCGGGGGTCCTGCCTCTCGCTGTGAACTGCTACTCGCCGCTCCCCGATCTCCAGGATCTCGAGGAGCGGAAGATTTACGAGCGTCGGAGCGAGCTGGGCGGCGTCGCGTTCCGGTCCGACGCGCAGGCCGCTTTTTTGAAGGAACTCGGGGAAAAGTTCGGCCGCGAGTGCGACTGGCCGGTTGAAAAAATCGCCGACGAGCACGCCTTTCATCTCGACAACGGCTGTTTTTCCTATGGCTGCGCCGCGGGCACCCACTGCATGATCCGTCATTGGAAACCCCGCCGGGTGATCGAAATCGGGTCGGGGTATTCCTCGCGGCTGATCGCCGCGGCGCTCAGGCAAAACGCGGGCGAGGGGGCTCCCGTCGCCGACTACACGATCGTGGATCCCTTCATGTCTCCCTCGACGGGCACGCTCCCGGGCCTCACGAAGGCGGTCGGGCAGCCCGTCGAGCGCCTCGCGCCGGCGTTCTTCGACGCGCTGCGGGCCGGGGACGTCCTTTTCGTGGACTCGGGGCACACGGTCCGGATCGGGGGCGACGTGAACTTCCTGATTCTCGACGTGCTGCCGCGCCTCGCGCCGGGCGTTGTGATCCATTTCCACGACATCAGCCTGCCGAGGGAATACCCGAAGGTGTATTACACGAATCCCGCCTTCCGGGTGTTCTGGACGGAGGCTTATCTGCTCCAGGCCTTTCTCGCGTTCAACTCGGAGTTCGAGGTGCTGCTCGCGCTCCATCATCTCATGACGGACCGTGCCGAAGAATTCCGGGCCGCGTTCCCGCCCTACCGGCCCGACCGGCACTGGGGCATCAGTTCGAGCTTCTGGATCCGCCGCAAGCCCGGGCCGCCGGGCGTGCCGCGTGCGTGAACGGCTCACCCCTTCGTCTTTACCATAATCTTTGCCGTTGTCTCTCCCAGGCCCGACCAGCCTCGCTACGGCCTGGCAAGGCAGATGATGGTAAAGTGTGTTTGCCTGGCGCAGTCCGCTGTTGTTTTCACCGGTCGGCCTTGACAGCCGGAATGTAATGTATAATGCTGCTGTATACATTGGAGGTGTGCCATGGTAAGGACACAGATATACCTGACGGAAGAAGAGAAAGACGGGCTGGAGGCTGTCGCCAAATCCACGGACAAGAAGCAGTCGGAGATTATTCGCGAGGCCGTGGATCGGTTTCTGGATCTGACCAAAGGCAACCGCCGAAAGGCCATTCTGGATGAGGCCGCCGGCATGTGGAAAAACCGGGAAGACTTGCCCGACTTCAAGGCGGCGAGACGTTCTTGGGACAGAGGCTGACATCATGACGAAACACGTCTTGGTTGATACCGATGTGATGCAGGCACTACCCCATGCTCAAGGGGCTAAAGCCGGCCTACACAAAGACATCCGGAGGTCAACCGATCGTTCCAGGCGATGCTTGACGGCGCGCCTGAACGCACGCGTGTGCACGCACTGAAATCATGTTGCGATGGCGCGAGAGCAGCTCGCCCCTTTGTCATTACCATAATCTTTCCCTTCGTCTCTCTTCTAATAAGGCAGATTAAGGCAGGGCGCGGACCGCGGCGCACACCCGGCGCACACCTTCGGCGAGCGGGACACGCGGGACTTCCCCGAGGACGCGGGTTTGGCGGTCCAGATCCGGAATCTTCACGGGGGTCATGCGCTCGGGCTGGTCCACCGCGTGGAGGAGCTCGCGGGGGGCGCCCAGTTCGGAGCGGATTTGCTCGGCGAGCGCCTCGATGGAGACGAGCTCAGGGCTGCCTATATTGATGGCCATATACGCGTCCACGGACGCGGCCTTCCCGATCATCCGCACGGCGTCCGAGATGTGAAGCCAGCCGCGCCGGCAGCCGCGATGCACCTCGATGGGCCGGCCGTGGCTCAGATTGTAGGCGAAGCGGATCATCGCGGACCGGTGGTCCCCGATATCCTCGTGCTCGTCATAGATCATGAACGGACGCAGGGTGACCGCCCGGAGTCCGTGGGACCGCACCTCGTACTCCACGAGGCGTTCGCCGAGGAGCTTGGTGAGCCCGTACCGGTTGTTCGGCTCCAGCCGCGCGCGTTCTTCGTGAAGCGGCCCTTCCTGGGGTCCATACACCTCGGAGGTGGAGAAGAAGACCAGGCGGCACCGGCCCCGGCGGCAGAGCTGGAGGACGTTGTTGATGCCGGCGAGATTGGTGGCTACCGCCAGGCCGCTGGCCTGCTCGCAGGTGACGCGGCTGACCATGGCCGAGAGGAGGAACACCACGTCCGGCCCCCAATCGAAGGCGGGCAGCAGATCCACGGGGTGGTTGATGTCGGCCATCAGGTAGTCGGGGCGCCAGCCCTGCCGGATATCCGCCTCGAGCACCCGGTGACCCTGCTCTCGGAGGTGGCGGACCAACGGTGCGCCAATGTTGCCTTCGGATCCGATAATCAGTGCGTTCATGCGCTCATCTCCTTGAGGGTGAGTTGCACCCGGGCGGCCCATTGTCGAAGGGTGGTTTCGTCATGTTCCCAGGTGAAGTACGGCACACCCTTGCGGATGTAGTCGTCGTCTGAAAACCCGCGCTCGCGGGCGTAGGCGTGCAGATCCGTGTTGGGCAGGGTCCAGGCGATATTGATCCCCACGTCGGAGGGCTGCGCCAGTTGAATGAACCGGCAGGTTTCCCGGAGGGTGTCCTCGGTCTCGCCCAGGAGCCCGATGATGAGCTGGGCCATGGTGCGCAGCCCGCAGCGCCGGGCGGTTTGGATGCCCTCTATCTGTTCCTGCACGATGAGGTTCTTCCGGCAGCGGTTCAGGATGGTCTGCGACCCGCTCTCGACGCCCAGCCAGACGCGGAAGCACCCGGCGGTCACGAGCGCGCGGCAGAGTTCCTCGTCGGCCAGGGCCGGCGCGCGCGAAGCGCACTGCCAGCGCAGGCCGGGATAACGCGGCAGGAGCCGGGTGCGGATCCCCTCGCACAGCTCCAGGGTCCGGGCTTTTTTCAGCGTGAAGTTGTCGTCCTCGAACATGAATTCGCGCATCACACCCCGATCCAGCCAGGCGGCCAGTTCCTGTAAAATATTCTCGCAGGAGCGCGGGGTCCAGCGGCGTTTCCAGAAATGGGACGAGGCGCAAAAACTGCAGTGGAAGGGACATCCCCGCGACCCGATGATGGGCAGGTCGGAGGGAATCTGCGGCAGTTGGCAGGGATAGTCCGGCCACGGCAGGCTGTCCAAATCCGGCGATTCTCCCGCGATCACCGGATCGGTCCGGCCGCGCGCGATCTCGAGGAACGCCAATTCGCCCGGTCCGGTGACGACCTGGTCGAAGCCCAGGTTCAGCATCTGCTGCGGGAGCGCGCTGGGATGGTGCCCGCCGCACACGAGCCGGGCATGGGGATGCCGCCGCCGCAATTCGGGGAGGATGGCGGCCGTGAAGGGCACGGCGAAGGAATGGATCGAAACGGCGATCAGATCCAGCGGCGGCACGCGCTCCAGGACCGCGCCGAGGGAGTTGCGGTCGGCGAACCAGGTTTGATGTCCAATATCCTCGCGTTCGAGCACCGCCTTGAGATAGCCGATCCCCGGCGCGGGAAAGAGTTCGAAGGGAAACGGATTGATGAACAGCGTGTTCAGAGCAGTCCTTGCTTGTGGGCTTGGGTGCAAAAGCGGATGAAGAGCTTGAAGTGATAGTAGGTGGAATTGATATCCACGGGTTGGAGATAATTCTTCTCGTGGTGCTGGTGCTCCACGACCAGGTCGTCCCGGGCGACGATCGGCACGCCGGCGCCGGCCATCCGGTCTGCGAAATCGGTGTCGCCAAAACCGACGCCGCCGGAGTCGGAGAACAGGGGGTCGAAACCGCCGATGCGGATGTAGTGCTTCTTGTCCATCACACAGCAGAAACAGAACGACTCGTTGCGATGGACCGAATGCTGGTACCATTCGAGAAACCGGCCGTCCGCGGCCAGGCTGGCGCACGCGCAGACGATCACGCACTCATGACGCGCAAACTCCTCGGCGCAGCCGGCGAGGATGTTGGCGCGATGCCGGCACTCGGGATTGGTGATGACCAGATACTGGCCCTCCGCCTCGGAGGCCCCCCAGTTGTAGAGTTTGGAGGGATTCCGGAGCGGCTCCTGACACTCGAGAATCTTGAAGGGCACCCGGTCGCGAAAACGGTCCACCACCCTGCGGAAGGTCGCATGCTGCAGCGGGTCTTTCAGGTTCTTCTGGTCCTCGATGACGATGAGTTCGTAGAGGCTCGCGGGATACTGCTCGGCGAAGGTGGTCAACGTGCTCTCGAATTGGCGAGGGCGGTCATAATACGGCATGATGATGCTATACGTGGGCATGATTATGTTCCCCGATATCCCAGCTTCCGCCAGACCTGGCGCGCCTTGCGCAGGTTCTCGCGCGAAGGCTCGATGAACCCCAGGATGCTGGAGGGCGGCTGGCCGGGGCCGGCATCCTCCGGGAACGGCGAGCCATGGTCGTTCTCGTAGCGCTTGCGCACGGATTCCTTGCGGAAATCCGGGATGTCCACCGGCGCTCCGTTTTGCAGGCAACTGCGCCAGCCGAGAATGCCGACCAGGGTCATGTCGAGCGCCCGATACACGTCCAGAAAGGGCTGACGCCCCGACCGGATGGCTTCGGCGAAGTGATAATTGGTGAAAAAGTCGCCGCCGCCATGGCCGGCCCGCGCGGCCAGGTCGGCGTGCATCGGGAATTCCGGGGTATAAATCTTTTCCAGCACCTCGCCCGGCCGCAAATCGTAGCGTTCGTGGGTCACCCGCAACTTGCCCTGTTCCCCGTGCGCGCGCAGGTTTTCCATGAGCCCGCGCGTTCCGTGCACGCGATACCAGTTGCCGTGGCCGCGGTACGAAATGCCGTTCACGACCGTGACGGCGCGGTTGTCCATGGCGCAGAGGATATGGAAGCCGATATCCGCCCGTCTCGTCCAGAACCGCTCGGGGTCCGCCGGCGAGCCGGGCACGCCCCGGGCGTTGACGCAGACGGGCCGGGTTCCGGTGATAAACATGATGGGAGCCAGCGCGTGCGTGTTGTAATAAATGGGGGGAATCCAATTGCGCCAATGATTGATCCCAGGCGAAATGGCCGCCATCTCGCGCGCCAGCATGGGATGCATGTATTCGCACTCCCCCATCTGAAACTCGCCGATCGCGCCGGCCTGGTAGAGCCGCCGCATTTCCTGGATGTAGGCCATGTAACAATAGTTTTCGGCGAGCATGTAGATGCGTTTCGAGCGCTCCACGGCGCGGGCGAGGGCGACCCCTTCCGCCGGCGTCTTGCAGGCGGAGGTTTCGCTCATGACGTGCAAGCCCGCGTCCAGGGCTTTCACGGCGAACGGCGCGTGCTCGTGAAAGAAATTGGCCAGAACCACGGCATCCATGTCGTGCTTCAAAAACCGGTCGTAGTCGGTGTACGTGCCGACGCCCGGGAACCGCCGTGCCGCCTCTTTCAGCTTCTCTTTCCACACATCGCACAGCGCCACCAGCTTCATTCCCGCATGCTGAGCGCCAAGGGCAAAATTGATGCCCCGCCCGACACCGATCACCCCCACGCGAATCGCCTGGCTCGTTCGTTTCCTCATAGTTATGGAGGGTAAAGTGGACGAAGCGGGCCGGGAAGTCAAGCCCGGCCATCACCTGTCGGTGCTGCTTGCGATGGGAGAGAACCTGTGGTAGGCTCGGAACGGTCGTGGCGAGAGGCGACGTGTCTGCCGTTGCATCGGGGAGTTCAACCGGATCGTTTGGGGTGGGGAGCGATGAAACAATTGGAGCATCGGCATATCCTGGAAGCGTTGGGCGAATTGTCGCGCCGTTTGGGGGAGCGGGGTGTGCGGGGCGAAGTGTGTCTTTTTGGAGGAGCGGCGATGATTCTGGCGTTTCAGACTCGACAAGCCACCAAGGATATTGACGCCATTTTTGCCCCGGTTTCCCTGGTCCGGGAACTCGCGGAAGAGATTGGCCGGGAGCGGGATTTTCAAGAGGGCTGGTTCAACGATGGCGTCAAGGGATTCGTCTCGGAACGGCATGACACAACCGCGGTGGGGCTTCCGCAATTCGAGTTTCTCCAAATAACCATGCCGGTGCCGGAATATCTCTTCGCCATGAAATGCATGGCCGCCCGTGTGGATATCGCCGGGTCTCAGGATGTTGCCGATGCCCGGTTTCTGGCGCGTCGCATGGGCTTGAAGCGCGCTGAAGAGGCGTTGCGAATCGTGGAAACGTATTATCCAGCCGAACGCATTCTGCCGAGGACACAGTATTTCATCGAGTCGCTGTTTGAGGAACTGGAGAAACAACCGTGAAAACCCTCGCCCTGGTTGTCGAGGCGCTACAGACAGGCGAATCCTTCGCGGTCGCGCTGGGCGATTTTCTGGACGCCTTTTACCGGGCTCCTTCCGCCGCCTGTCTGGACGATGAACCGCCGGCGGTCCCCGCAACCGCCGGCGATTCTGAGGCCTTGGACGCCTATCTGGCCGCTGTGGCCGAACATCTGGCCCGGCAGTATCGGCTGGCGATTCCGGCGTGGGTGTTCGCGCCCGGTCGCCGCCTGCATCGCCCGCGCTTCGGAAGCCCGGCGGCGGCTTTACGGGCCACCCTCCTGCTGGAAAGTCCGCCGGCGTTTCGCTCGCGCAATCTCTTTGTGACGGCCAACGCGCTGGATCGCGCCAGCCGCCACAGCTCGGCGGCAAAATCCCCGGAAGCCGCCTGACGTGCGGGAAGGCGGCGGGACTCCCAGCCCCAGCAGCCGTAGTGCCGGATGGAGCAGATTTTTTTCGCTGCATCGGCTTAATTGCTATTCTAGTGCCTGACCCCGCGTGTCCTGAGAATAGTTTGACAGACGCGGCCATAGTCGGCGTTCGACTGGATGATTCCGGCCCTGTGGGATCCTCGAGCGGTGGAATGGACGCGCGACTGAATCGCCGAAATTGGGGCACAAGTCATACCCCCGGGCATCCGCTGATCCCGGCAAACAGTCTATTTGGAGAACCACTCTAATATTCGCCACTCAGATCTGCCAGACAAGTTTTCGATCACCGTCTTTTCTCGTGAAAGTGAGCGCAAGACGGCTGCAAGTGTTGAGTTGTATTCGACCACAAGGGACAGGAAGTGTCCCTGTTCGATATCGGTAGCGTCAAATACCAAGTCCAGAGCAGGACCTTGTGTCGTGGATGCGCTGGCTTTCCAGATGTAGTGAGGAAGCGGTCTCCCCAACACAGCCCGTCTTTGGTTGGTCTTAACAGGCTGAGCTGACAATAAATCGGATTTGAATTCGTTCACGGTAGTCAAGCCTATGTCCCACCGCAACCGATCAGGGAATACACCAGTCAATTTCGGTCTAAGACCCTCGACGATGGCGTCGAACGCTATCACCGTTTGTAATACCGAGTCAAAGGGTATTCGAATCTTATGGTACAAGGGAATGATTAATAGCGTCGGCACAGCCCGAACACTGCCACTCTTGCCATCCTTTCTGCCCTTCCAGGAAGTCGTCAAGTAGCCAGGCCCGAGTTCCATTCGCGCAAAGGGTCCTACCTGGTCATCATGCGCGTAAAGCTTATCAATTCGTGATGCTTGGAGAAGGAATCCAGTTGAGGCGTAAGGCTTGGGCGCAGGCTTACCAAGGCTGTAACCTGTTACTGCCACCGCATGTTTTCCCAAGTCCCGGGGTTCGGCCCCCTGCATGTCTGACATGTCTCGGAGAGTGACCCCCATTAGGACAGGGACGTGTCCTCGAGAATATGCGTAGACAGTAGCCTGGAGCAGGAATTCATTTTTCGCGCTGACCAGCAAAGGTTCCAATCCAACTTTTCGTATGGCATACGCCATTTGCTCGGGCGTCAGGCCACAATTCGGCAATACCCTAGTCTCTGAAACCCAGTGTTCTGTAGCTGCCTGCGTAATCTCAACAGGCGAAGGAATGTGGTGCTGGAAGAGCTTTCCGGTGCCATGAAAAACAGACCAAAGGGCGCTGGTGGCGCAAGCGGCAGCCACACGGTCTTGCTCCTGAAACGCCAAAGTGTCTACAGTCAGGGGTATGCCAAAGAGATTGGCTTCGTATTGGCGGGTGATGGGAAAATCACGACGGCCTTTATCGCGATCGTATGTCCGCAGGCATGTGCGGCCGATGATTGTTTCAGGCAGCGGTTTTACAACGACAAACCCAAGGTACGACGCCTGCAATTCCGGGGTTGTCAACGCATTCGAACACCCATCGAGCACGCCCTCGAAGGCAGGGTTGTCGATCTGTCTGTTGAAGAAATGGAACCGGGCACAGGTTTTTTTGTATTCGTGAAAGCAGCGGACATAATAGGCAGAAAAATCCTCTAAAAAATCCCGGTCAATGTATGCCGTCTCAACGATGATAGTCTTGGCTTGTAACGCCCTGAAATAATTCTCGAAATAGCCTGAATGGAGCTTTTTCTCGACAAGAAAGCTCGTTGCCTCCGAGTGTTCCGCCAAGAGTCTCTTAAGGGTGGCGATGGAGTAAACGTGGATTGAGTATCGCTCCATCGACAATGCCCTTTACACTGTCACTGGCTCGTGGAGAACTTTGGGATCGAGCCGACCGGCTTCACGGAGTTCGGCGCTTGTGTCTTGTGCCTGCCTGATCGTTTTTTTGAATTGCCGGTTGCCTGCGGATGAGGCCAAATGTTTCACCATTGCGTCGATGGCTCGCTGTGTCTGCGGCGCAAGTTGACGTTGGAGAAAGAAAGACTTCATAGCGGGGCCCCTTTCTGTTGATATGGCATAAAAACGCAGAAAATTTACTCGATAAGATCGCTCGCGTCAACAACCCGATAGCGATTTCTCCTGCCTTGGCGGGCGACAATTACGACCGCTTCCCTTACACAACATCTTGCTCCGCCCAATCGCCGCACAGCAGTTCGGCCTGCTGGAGGACCGTCTGGGTGGCCTGCTCCTGCTTATCGGGCGGGTAGTTATGCTTCCGTAAAATACGCTTAACGAGCGTCCGGATCTTCGCCCGGACCGATTCCTTTAGCGTCCAGTCAATCGTGACGCTGCCACGCACCGCTTTAACCAGGTCACGGGCTATCGCCTTGAGCGTGTCGTCGCCGAGTTCCATGACGGCGCTGTCGTTCGTCTCCAGGGCATCGTAGAAGGCGACCTCCGCCTCGTTCAGGCCCAGGTCCTCTCCACGGCTCATCGCCTTCTTGAAATCCTTCGCTATCTTCACGAGTTCGGAGATGACCTGGGCGACCTCGATGGTGCGGTTCTGGTACTGGCGGATGGTCTCTTCCAGCAGCTCGGAAAATTTACGGGACTGGATAAGATTGCGCCGGGCCTCTTTTCTGATGGCGTCCCGCATCAGCTTCCGGAACACCTCGACGGCCAGGTTTCGCTGGGGCATCTTCTGCACTTCCTTCAGAAATTCCGGGGACAGGATGGAGATGTCCGGCTTATCCATTCCGACGGCCTTAAAGATGTCGATGACCTCATTCGACGTAACGGAACGGGCGACCAACTGTTTAACGGCGTGGTCAACGTCCTTCTCGCCTTCCTCGCCTCCGCCGCCTCCGCCGCCAAGTTTGACCAACTGCGAGCGTACCGCTTGGAAAAAGGCCACGTCGTCCCGGATCTTCAGGGCCTCCTCGTTCGGGACGGACAGTACGAACGCTTCGGTCAACAGCCGCACATGGCCAAGAACACGTTCCCGGCCGTCTTCCAGCCCGAGGACGAATTCGACCGACGCCGACAGGCACCCCAGGCGTTCCGACGCCTTGCCGTCCAAGAACGGTTTCCAGTTAAAGCCGTGGAAGATGCCCTTGACGACTTCGTATTTTTCCTTCATCAGGGCCACGGCGATATTCTGATCATAGGCGGGCCTGCCCTTGCCACCGCTGGTGGTGTATTGGGCGACGGCCTCCTTCAGTTCCTCGGCGATCCCCAGGTAATCCACGATCAGGCCGCCCGGCTTATCCTTGAAGACCCGGTTGACCCGGGCGATGGTCTGCATCAGCCCGTGCCCCTGCATCGGCTTGTCCAAATACATCGTGTGCAGGCAGGGCACGTCAAAGCC
>JACQHI010000245.1 GCA_016199105.1 Lentisphaerota bacterium
AGTAAATACCCCATTAAAAGCCTCTTTTCGGCCTTCATTTACCCACTCGCTAAGGAGATGATCCGGAATTTCAATGTTGGTAGGGTGAGGCGTCCCTGCCGAGCCGTCTTGGGAAGAGCGGCTCACCCGGAGGGTTCGCCCTACCGCTCGGAAGCGGAAATAGTTGCCTAATTTATGCATGTTCTATTTCGTGTGTTCCGTGTGTTTCGTGGTTGCCCATACTCCTCCTGTGTGCCTACCTGAGCAGTTTCGCGTTCACCTCCAGCGCCCGGATTCCATCGGGCGGGTCCCCGAAAAAAACCAGGGCGCCCTTGACGTGTGTCGGCAAGGGTCCGTTCGCGAGAAACCGATCCAGGCTCAGAAGGACTTCGGGCCCTTCGCGCGTCCAGCGCTGCGGCCCGTATTTGACGAGATCCCTCTGGGACGGAAAAAAAACGCCTTGGCTCATGAGGTTGGAGGGGAAACCCCCGGGCGGGGATACGCGAAGCAGAATCGTCTTCGGTTCGGCCGACGCCCGGCAGACCCAGCCGGGATCCGCGGCGGGGATATCCCTCCGGGCCCGCGCAAAAAGGGGCTCGTTATCGAGCGATTTCAGCGGCGATTCCCCGCGTGAGGGCAGGGTGACGCTCAAACGGTCAGTCAGCGGAACGCACATCTCCTTGCAGATCAACCAGGACACCGTGGCGGCGAGCGTGATGTTTGTGCCCGCGGCCAGGGTGTCGGGCGGACGCACCTCCCGGACAAACAGGACGTCGCGGTCGTACCCGAAAGTCGTAAGCGGCGGTTCGTCGAATCGCCGGGGCGCCGGATAGAGAACGGGTCCCGCCGTGAATCCGTCCGGTAGCCGCCAGTCCATTTTGGGCGCGAATCCCGAATCGCCGGGATTCAGCCAGTAGGTGTGCCAGCCGTCTCTCAGGGTGATGAGAATGCCCACCCGGAATGGCGTGCCGGGCCGGATGGACTCCACGTCGGCGATGAGCCGGGCCTTCGAGGACGGTTCTTCAGCCCGGCCGCCGGGAACGCCTCCCGTCAACAGAACGGCCGCCGCCAGCCCGCAGGAAGCGTAAAATATCCGGGCCAGAAAGGCGGAGTGTAAAGTGTTGAACATAATCCCGAGTCGCCTTTCGCTCGATTCAGCCTAAAAAGAGCAGTTGAACTATCCGCCGCGGCGGACGTGAAACACGAAAGAAAATCCTTTATCTGTATTTTGCCACAAAAAGCACAAAAATCACAAAGCAGATTTTTTCATGCTATTTTATGTGACCTTTGTGCCTTATGTGGCAAACTCGTCCATGTTGTCGAAGAAAATTTCGATGGGCTCTCTTGTTTCGCGCTTTTCGCGCCTGTCCCGCCGAAGCTTCTTCGCGAAGGCGGATGTTTCATAGTGGAATGAACTGCCGAATATGGGTTTAGGGAACCAGCACGATCTTACCGAGCGGGCTGGTTTCCATCAGGGTATGATGCGCGTTGGCCGCATCGGCCAGCGGCAGCTCCTTGCTGACGAGCGGACACAACGTTCCGTTTTCCAAGCCGGCGAGAATGGCCGCATGCGCGCTCGCCAAATCCGACGCCGATATGTTGAAGAGGAGCATGCCCAAGATTGCGGCGTCGCGCCCCATGACATCGCGCGGGTCGATCTCCACCGTGCCACGGCTCCCGATGACCACCACGCGGCCGCCCCGGGCCAGCAACGGCAGATCGGCGCCGAGATTGACGTTGGCCAGCATTTCTAGAATGATATTCACGCCCTGGCCGCCGGTCAACGGCAGGATGCTGTCCGTATGGCGGGGATCCTTGTGGTCAACGGCATGATGGGCGCCGTGCCGTTTCACGAGTTGCCGGCCCGTCTCCGACCCCGCCGTACCGATGATGCGCAGGCCGGCCGCCCGGGCCCACTGGATCGCGGCCAGCCCGACTCCGCCGCTGGCGCCGTGGATCAACACGGTTTCGCCCGCCACGGCATGGGCTTTCTGAAACAGGGCGCGAAAGGCGGTGGCGTAGGGCACGCCCAGCGCCGCCCCCTGCGAAAACGAGACCGCGTCCGGCAGGGGAAACACGTGGGCTTCCGCGCACAGCGCGCGTTCGGCATAGGACCCCGAGGCGGCCCAGGTCAGATACACCCGCTGCCCCGGTTCCACCGTTTCCACGCCCGCGCCCACCGCCTCAACGGTGCCGGCGCCGTCAATGCCGGGCGTATACGGCAGGGGGAGGTCCGGCCGGTACAGGCCGGCGCGGATATAGGTGTCCACGGGATTGACTCCCGCGGCGCCGATCTTGACGAGGACCTGTCCCGGCTGTGGCCTGAGCTCGGGAAGGTTTTCCAGCTTCATGGCTTCCGGCGGTCCGAACTCGCACACACGAATGGCTCTCATGGGCTTTCCTCCTCATCAAATTTTGGAATTTGGATTGCCGATTTTGGATTGGACATCTCCAGATCAGCAACCGGAAATCCAGAATTGTCTTTATTGAACGTTGTCCATTGAACCTTTTTCACTCTGGACGGGCTATCGGGGAAATCCTGATTCTTGGGTGCGAACAGCCTGACTCGAGCAGAACGCAATGTGGCGGAGGGATGAGGGATGAAACCTGAAGGATGAAGGAAGAATGGGCAGAGGCAGAGGGCTGTCCCTCTGTGATTTGGGAGGGTCGCACCCCGCCCTGCGGGGC
>JACQHI010000246.1 GCA_016199105.1 Lentisphaerota bacterium
CCGGTGGATCAGTACATCGGGGGCATTGAGCACGCCATCTTGCATCTCCTCTATGCCCGCTTTTTCACCAAGGCGCTGTTCGACATGGGGCTGGTCCATTTTGACGAGCCTTTCGCCCATTTGTTCACCCAGGGCATGATCTGCAAACGGAGCGAGAAAGACGGCCAGCTGTACAAAATGTCGAAATCCAAGGGGAACGTGGTCAGCCCGGACGACCTCATACGGGACTATGGCGCCGATACGGTCCGGCTCTACACACTGTTCATCGGTCCGCCCGAGAAGGATGCCGAGTGGAGCGATCAGGGCGTCGAAGGGGCATTCCGCTTCCTGCGGCGTTTATGGCGCAAGGTCTATGACCACCGGAACTGGCTCACGGCCGGGACCCTACCGGCGCCCGAGCTGTCCGCCATGCGGGAGCCCGAGCGGGCCCTGTACCGGAAGACCCATGAAACGATTCAAACCGTCACGGCGGATATGGAGGGCGATTTCCATTTCAACACCGCCATCGCGAAAATCATGGAATTGATGAACGCCCTGGATGATGTCAAGGTTGACGCCGATGCGCCGGAGCAGGTCCGGGCGGTGTGTCGTCAGGCGCTCGAAACGCTGATAGTGCTGTTGTCGCCTTTTTCTCCCCATATCTGCGAGGAGCTCTGGCGGGAACTGGGGCATGAAGACGGGATTCTGCGGGCGAAATGGCCCGAATGCCAAGCCGCCGCGCTGGAGCGCGACCGGGTCGAAGTGGGCATCCAGGTGAATGGAAAATTCCGGGGACGTGTCGTCATGCCGGCCGGCTTGGACAAGGCGGCGATCGAACAACTGGTGAGGCAGACGCCGCTGGTCAGCCACTGGGCGGCGCCGGACCATATCGTGAAAGTCATCGTGGTTCCGGACAAGCTCGTGAACCTGGTGTTGAAGTGACGGGAGTGTCGCATGCGAGACGACCGTCGGGCAGCTTCCTCATGGCTCGGACGACTTCGCCGTTCATTGGCCCTGACCGCGGATGAACGACGCGCCCTGTATCTGGTGCTGGCGCTGGCTGTTCTGGGGTTGCTCGCGCGCTATTGGCACTTGAAGACCCGTTCTTCCGCTCCCGGCGTTGTTGTCCCGACTCTCGGCGAAGTCGGCACGAACGCGGCGGAGCGAAAGATAGCGCCCGAAAAACACGAGACAAGCAGACGCGACTGAGGTTGGCATGAGATTCGCGATTCGGATTCGTCGTCGGCCTCGTCGTCGTAATCGGTCCTGTCCCTTGCCCAAGGTCGGATTCGCGAATCGAGAACGAGGAGGAGGACGAGAACGAGGGGAGGGGAATCCCAGCCTTTTCCACCCTCAGATCTCGGCTTCCGCCATCCATGCGCCGTGAATGTTGCATGTTTCCACGGCGGTCACACGGCCGGATTTCACGGCCAGATGCAGGCCGGCGGCGGGCTTGCACGTGTCCGGCGAAAGCCATACGCGGGAAACGAACCGGTCATCCACGTAATAATCGATGCACCGGATGTAATGATCGGGCTTCATGACGTGCTCGATTTGGCCGACCTTGACATGAACGTCCGTGCAAGACCCGTCGGGAATGAGGCCGCACTGTTTGGCCACGACGATGACGGGGATATGTTTCTTGTCGCCGTCGCTCAAGGCCGCGGGATTCGCGGGTTTCTTGAGGGCATCCGGTTTTTCGTCAAAGGCCGTTTTCGGGGACCGGCATACCAGGCATTTTTCCGGAGCCCCGTTGAATTCGATGTGGCCGCAGAGTCCGCAAGCGAAGAGTTTTTTCATGATGGAAGAGCCTCCGTATCGCCGATGGTGGACGGTATGAAACCAGACCGGAGCCGCCGGAGACAGCCTCCGGCGGTTTCCGGCCGGTCCGTTATTCTTCGATGGTGATGGCTTCCACGGGGCAGCTATCCGCGGCCTCGCGGCAGGTATTGACGGCGGCGGCGGGGACCTCGTCAACAATGACCTTGGCCAGGTCGCCGACGACTTCAAAAACTTCCGGGCATACGTCGGCGCACAGACCGCATCCTGTGCAGGTATCCTTGTCCACGACTGCTTTCATTGGCGGGAACTCCTTTCCGTATGGAATATGATATTGAGAACGCTTTTTGAAAACGCCGACTGTAACCGACTTTCCATGGGCAAACAAACAAAAAAAACGGGTTTCTTTTCTTTGGTTATGCGATGCCGCTGAACAATCTTATTTGTTGTCGGGTTCCGGCGAGAGGGCTGGGGTGCCGGTCTTTTGTTCCTCCGGCTGCATGAGCATGGAGGCGTCCCCGTATTGCAGCCCCCAGGGGTTGGTGGCCCTGAAGTACTCCCGCAAGCGCTGGGCCTGTTCCAGGGTGGCGTCATCGGCCGCCGTGTCGATGAGATGCAGGACTCCCCGCATATAGTTGCGCAGCGAGACATCGGTGCTGCCCGATTTCACGATCAGTTTCTCGTTGTCGTGAAAAGCCACATGGGCCTGCGCGCTGTTCAGCAGTTTGCGGCAGAGCGAACGGGCCAGCTTCGCGCTGATGGAAGGCGCCTTGTTTAAAACGGATTCCAGTTCCAGCTTGGGGATGGCGAGAACAAGGCAATCCGTGGCGGCGATCACCGTCGCGGTTCGGGGCTGTCCGAGGAGGGCGGCCACTTCCCCCACGAATTCCTGGGTATGCGAGGCATCGATGGTGCCCACCTTCCGTCCCAGGATAAACACTTCCAGGACGCCCTTTTCGAGCACGTACAACTCGGTGCCGTGCTCACCCTCACGGATGAGGACGTCATCCTTGACCAACCGTTTGCGATACTGGGCGCGGACGCTCATGGGAAATTTCAGATTTTGAATTTCAGATTTTGGAGTGGCGGCAAATCGGAAATCGGCAATCTAACATCCGGAACCCGAAGCCTACCCACCCGAACAGTCACCCGTCAAGCCGATAGACCGCCGCGGATCAGCTCCCCGGGAGCGCGGTCCGGGTTGGCGGACGCATCGGCGGAGGGCGCCGTCGGCGCCGCGACATCCGATTCCAGGAATACTTCGATTTTCTGCAATTCCGTCGGGAGCTGTTCCCACATCGTCCTGATGACGGTTTGCTGCAAGCCCAGCCGGATGGCGGCGATTTCCGCCGCTTCGTCCACCACGCAGTTGCCGCTGTGGCCCAGGCCCAGTTGTTTGACAAGGTTGTTGGCCATCAACAGGATGTTTTGGCGGGGATCCTGGAAAGCGGCGGGATTGGCGACGTGATGCCCTTCGATGAGCGAGGTCATGGATTCGCTCATATTCCATTTGCGGGCCAGTTGGGCGCCGATGTCGGCATGCGTGAAGCCGAAATGGGCCAGCTCGGCAAAAGACAGGGAGACTTCCATGGCATGGCTTTCCGAGAGCGCCTGGGCATATTCGAAGGGCATGGCCTTGATCATGGCGATCTTGCCGATATCGTGCAGGAGCCCGGCGGTGAAGAAAAGCTCCACGTTGTCCGCGGTCACCGGCATGGAGGGCGCGAGGCTGGAGCAGGCCAAGGCCGTGGCCAGGGAATGCCGCCAGAATTCCTTCAGATCCAGGGGGGACTCCGAAGCCCGGATGGCGGCGGCATCCATCACGGCCCGCGTAATGATGAGGGTTTTCAGGTGATTGATCCCGATCAGGGCCAGCGCCTGATCGAGCGAAGCGATGGGTTGGGGGAGGGCAAAGAAGGCGGAGTTGACCAGTTTCATGACCTTGGCCGTCAGGATGGGATCGATGCGGACCAGCTCCCGGATTTCGCTCGAGGATGTTTCGCTCTTCTGCAGGACCAGCTTCAGCTTGCCCACGATCGGCGAAAACACCGGCATGGTCTCGATGACGGTATCGAAGGAGACCTGCGATTCCATATTGGTCAGTGCGGGTGTCATCAGGCGATCAGAGGGATTTCCGTTTCGCGGCCATGCTCCTGGGCCGACACGTAGCCGGCATACAAGCAGCTCACCGTATCGGCCGCCAGGCTTGCGCCGCTCTGGGGTTCGCGGCCGTCCCGAAGCGATTCCATGAAATCCTGGAGTTCCTGGGGGTAACCCGTCGCCCAGTTTTCGTCCGGCGAGGGGAAGCTCCAGCCCTGTTTGGTGCCCAGCTTTTCGGTCACATACACGTTTTCCAACTGCTTTTCCTGTGGATTGTACAGGGTGCAGGCATCCGTGGGGTTGATGTTGCAGCGCATGCGGTGGTTGTTGGCGTAAATTTCCATCCAGTTGTGGACCCCGCCCATGACGAGTTCCGAGGTGAAAATGTCGGCGATCATGCCGTCATCGAAGGTGATATGCGCGTGCGCGAAGTCCTCGATGTCCTTGTAGTCGGTTCGCAGGAAGCCGGCGCTCGCAAAGGAGGGCAGGCGGGTCACGGCATGAGTCCGGCAGCTCACCGTTTTCGGGCGGATCGGACGATTCAGGCGGGCTTCGCCCTCGACGCGCTTGAGATACAGCGCCGCGCTGAGCGGGTGGCAGCCCTTGCCGACGAGGGAGCCGCCGCCGGAGAGACTCCAGTCGCCGTAGGCCGGGCTGTGGCTGCCGCTATGGCTCTCTTCGGCGTGAATCCATAGGATTTGCCCCCGGGTGGCCCTGAGAATTTCAACTTCCTTCTGGAGGGAAGGGGCATACACCCAGTTCTCGGCATACAGCAGTTTCACGTTGTTTTTCCGGGCGGCTTCGATCATCCGGCGCGTGGAGGTCAGGGCTTCCTGGAGAAGGCCGTGCTTGTCGGCGCGGTCGCCCCGCCAGTCGGGGGCGCCGGGGCCATAGGCGCCCGTGAAGGGTTTTTCGACGACCACGTGTCTGCCGGCATTGGCGGCCTGGACGGTCAGGGTTTCGTGCAGCGCCCCCGGCACGCAGAGGTCCACGACGTCCACCGATTGGAGCAGTTCCTCCAGGGAGGAAAAGGGCTTGAGATTCCACTTGGCGGCAAAGGCCTCCCGGTTCTCGCGCGACCGGGAGAACGCGCCCGCCACCTCCAGCTTCACCCCGGTGACGTTCCGGTAGGAGGCCACGTGGAAATTGGCCGCGAATTTGGACCCGACAATCCCAATCCTGAGCGGGGCTGTCTTCATGGGGGCGATCCTATCAGGACGCGGCAGGGGTTGACAATCCCCCAGTTGAGCCGTGTTGGGCCGGCGTTGAATCAGGTCTGGCGCGGGTATTCCTGTCCGGGCACCCGCGGCCGCACACGCGGATGGGCGTAATGGGTTCCCTGGCGGTAGTCGGTCCGTTCGATCCATTGCGCCAGCAGGTCCCGATGGTGTTGAAGGACATCCCGATGGACCGGGTCAGCCGCGAGGTTGATCTGCTCGCCCGGATCGGTTGCCAGATCGAACAATTGCTCCCGGTATTTGCCCCAGGAATAGAGCGTGTACTTGTGTCGCGCGGTCCGCACCATGAGGCCCCGGGTGCCCCGCCCGCCGTCGAACAGGGTTTCGACCGTCACCGCGCTTCTCCAGGGGATGCCCCGCCGGCCCTCTATCAGCGGCCGCAGGCTCAAACCCTCCCGGCCTTCCGGAGGCTGGATGCCGGCATAGTCGCAAAGCGTCGGGTAAAGGTCGAGCCCCTCGGAAACGAGGTGGGGCGCGATGGCGCCGGGGACGGGCGCCGGTCCCGGCGGCGCCACGAGCAGGGGCACGCGCACGCACTCCTCATACAAGGCGCATTTCTGGTTCCATTGATGTGCGCCGGCCCCATCGCCGTGATCGCTTGAAAAGATGACCAGCGTCCGGTCCTCCTGCCCTGACTCGCGCAGGGCGCCGAGGATGGTCGCAATGGCGGCGTCGACCTTCTCGACCAGCCGATAATAGGCATGCCGGTATTGCCTCCAGTCGTCCGGAGTGAACGTGCCGGCTCGGTATAGGAGCAGGGCCTGATTCTCGCGTCGGACGGCTTCGGGTTCGAAGGCGGTCACGGCGAAGTTGGGCGGAAGCGCGGGGCACTGCCCGGTGGGACAGTCGGGCACGGGACCCCAGGGCAGCGCCTGCTGGCGGGACCATTCGCAGATGTTGTGAGGATTGTCGAATGAGGCGACGAGGAAAAAGGGCTTCTCCCTCGGCCGGCGGATGAAATCGACGCAGCGGCCCGGCAACTCCCAGTCGGAGAATCCGCAGATGCTGTCGAACCCATGACCGGCGGACATGGCCTCTTCCGGAACGTGCCACTTGCCGCCATAGGCGCAGTCATATCCATGTCGGGCGAGCAGGGGGGCGATTTCGGCCGCGCGGAGTCCCTCGGGAATGCCCTGTCCGTTTCTCTCGATTCCGAGCTGATGCGGCATCAGGCCGGTAAACATGCTGGCGCGCGAAGGGGTGCATAGGGGGAAGGTGCAATAGGCGTTTTCAAACCGCGTGCCGCGGGCGGCAAGGCTGTCCAACGCCGGTGTGCGCAGATCCCGGTTCCCGTCGCACCCCAGTGTGCCGGCGGTCTGCTGATCGGAGAACAGATAGAGGATATTGGGCTGGATCGGCATGGCGCTTTGTCTGTCGGTTCACGACCGAAACCGCTGATTTCCATCCTGTATAATCGCTCGTCCGCCGCCGGTCAAGGGGGGCGTAAGGAAAAGAGGCATGCGCACACTTTGCAAAGTGTGCGCATGCCGGGACTGGGCGCAAGACGGATTTTTCTCCGGGATTGTTATGCAGGCTTGCCTTGGCCGGGGCCGGCTGGTATAAATTGGGGCAACTAAAGGATATTGGCGGTTATGCGGAAACCTTCCATAGAGAATCTGAACATCAAGTTGTTTGCCGACGGCGCGGACGAGAAGAAGATTCGCGAGTTCAACCGCTTTCCGTTCATCAAGGGTTTCACCACCAATCCCACCCTCATGCGCAACGCCGGCGTGGACGATTACGAGCGCTTCGCGCGGAACCTGCTGCTGGACATCGTGGACAAGCCCATTTCCTTCGAGGTGTTTTCGGACGAATTCAAGGACATGGCGCGGCAGGCCCGGATCATCAATTCCTGGGGGCCGAACGTCTATGTGAAGATTCCGATCACCAACACCCGCCGGGAATCCGCCGCCGACCTGATCGGGGAACTGCTGAGGGAAGGCATCAAGATCAATGTGACCGCCATCCTGACGGTGGAACAACTGGACCGGATCCGTCCGCAATTTCCCGACAAGTCGCAGTCCATCATTTCCGTGTTCGCCGGCCGCGTGGCCGATACCGGCCGGGATCCCAAGGAGAACATCCGGCACGCGTTGAACGTTTTTCGCGGATGCCCCGGGGCTGAAGTGCTGTGGGCCAGTTGCCGGGAGCTCTACAACATCTTTGAGGCGGATCAGGTGGGCTGTCATATCATTACCGTGACGCTTCCCCTGATCGCCAAGTTCGCTTCGATCGGGCTGGACCTTTCCGATTATTCGCTCGATACGGTGAAGATGTTCTACCAGGACGCCAAAGCGTCCGGCTTCGTGATTTAGCAGTCCCGTGAAAAAACCCGCCATTCTCATTACCGGTTGCGCCGGTTTTATCGGCAGTAATCTGGCGGATCGGCTGTGCCGCAAGGGCTATCGGGTCAGGGGTATTGACAATCTGGCCTACGGCCTTCGGTCCCAGGTTCCCGCCGGCGTGGAGTTCCATCGCAAGGATATCCGCGATCCCAAGGCCGGTTCGATTTATGAGGGCGTGGACGTGGTGTTTCATCTCGCCGCCAAGAACTGCATTTCCGATTGCCAGCAGGACCCCGTGGAAACGGCGGATATCAATGTGCGGGGCACGGTCCAGGTCCTGGAATCGGCCCGACGCGCCGGGGTCCGGAAAGTCGTCTATGCGGAGTCGTCGGCCCTGTATGAAGGGTCCTCCGTTCTCCCCACGCCCGAGTCGGAGGAATCTCCGCAAAGCGTTTACGCCGTCAGCAAGGCGGCCTCCCGTCTCTTTGCGCTGGCCTACGAGCGGTTCCACGGCATGCACCTGACCGGGTTGCGGTATTTCTGCGTCTATGGCCCGCGGCAGGAC
>JACQHI010000251.1 GCA_016199105.1 Lentisphaerota bacterium
AGTCTCGCCCTCCATGTTGCCAAACACGCGGTTTTCCAGGCGTTTGGAGGGCGAGCGTCCACGCGAGCCGTACCCGCAAGGAGTTTTGAAAAAAATACGTCTTGCCTGTTGCCTTCTGGTTCATCGGTCATGCCCTCCCGAACCCTGAACACCGAACACTCGCTGAGTAGTCACGATGTTTTTTCAGCTCTTCGGCCCCAGCACTTCGTCCACGCCTTCTTCAAAAACCCGGATGGATTCGAGAAGCGCCGCCTTGCTGATGGTCAGCGGAGGGCAGATTTTCAGGCATTCCCCGCCCACGCCGACGGGGGCGAACATCAACAGGCCTTTCTGAAAACAGGCCACGTTGATTTGTTGGGCGGTGGCGCTGTCCGGCGTGCGGGTGCCGGGTTTGACCACCTGGATGCCCGCCACGAGCCCCTTGCCCTTGCAGCAGCCGAGCACGGACGGATATTTGTTCCGGATCCGGTGCAGCGCGGGCATGAGGATTTTTTCCAGCGCGGCGGCGCGGTCCGCCAGCTTTTCCTTCTTGAGCACCTGGAGGTTCGCGATGGCGGCGGCCACGGACAGCGGCGAGGCGGAATGGGTGGAGGTCATCGAGCCCGGGGTGTACAACTCCATAATGTCCCGCCGTCCGATGACGGCGGAAATAGGCAGGGAGGAGGAGATGCCCTTGCCGCAGGCGATGAGGTCGGGCTGGATGCCGTAATGCTGGAAGCAGAACATCTTCCCGGTGCGTCCGAAACCGGATTGCACCTCGTCGCAGATCAGGACGATATCGTGTTTCCGGCAGAACGCGGCCAGTGCTTTCGCGTAGGCCACGGGCAGGAAATCGGGGCCGACGCCTTGGTAGCTTTCCGTCATCACGCCGGCGATATCCCTGGGATTAACGCCCTTTTGTTTCAGGGTCTTCAGGAACAGGTCGAAGGAGGTGTCCTCGTTTTTGAAGCCGTCCGGGAAGGGCGCCTGGATGAAGGAAGGATCGCGGTCCAAGATCCATTTTTTGAGTTTTTCCATGCCGCCGGCGAGCTGGGAGCCCATGGTGCGGCCGTGGAAGGCGTTCTGAAAGGTGACAAAGTATTTTTTGCGGGGCCCGTGTGTTTCGAGGGCATAGGTCTTGGCCAGCTTGATGCAGTTCTCGGTGGCTTCGGCGCCCGAGCTGAGCAGGAACACCATGTAGTTTTTCGGGTCCGGCGCGAGGCCCTGCAACAGGGTGGTGAGCTGCTCGCGTCTTTCGTGCACGAAAACGTAAGTGGCCAGAAGGCCCTGGTCGATGACGGCGCGAAGGGCCTTCTTGATGGCCGGGTGGCCGTGTCCGGCGTTCGTGATCAGCACGCCGGAGGACCAGTCGATCCAGCGGTTGCCCCACTTGTCGGAGACGGTGAAGTTGTCGGCCTTATGCCAGACGATGGGCGGCTGGCCCATCATCGAGCGCGGCTCGCTCTTCTTGAGCCGGTTGAAGATGGGCACGGATTCCGGGACGGGGATGCGGGTCCGGATCGTGCGAAAGCGGGTGTGGACCCTGGGGACGGCGACGGGTTTCAGGTCATAGACGGCCATGATGCGGTCTCCTTAATGTTTTTCAGCCTATTTCCCCGAGCCGTGCCGGGGTTCGACGTGGGGATGTTTCCCGTACAGGATTTTGACGGGGTCGCCGTCGTTCAGAATGGACATGCGTGCCGCTTCCACGACCAGCTCGTTGATGGAGCTGTTGGCGGGCGTGGCGATCAGGCCCCGCTCATCCGTTTCCTTGATGAATGCCCGGCGTTTGGGCAGGCTTTGCTTTTCCGCCAGGCCGTCCACGTCGCTCTCGATGCGATGGATGGCGGTGATCGTGGCGGCGACGGAATCATAGCCGTACCCGATGGGTTTGTAGCCGTCGCCTTCCCACGGCACCACGCGGTAGAAGTCGGGGCTGACGTAATTGTAGTGGGAGCCGCCGCAACCGATCCCCTCGAGGTAGCTGTGGGCCACGCCGCGATACTGGTCGTCGTGGAAGATCATGCCGCACTTGCCCTTGCCCTCGAAAAACATTTCCAGGCACTGCTCGTTGCTGCCGGCGGCGTCGTCCGGGTAGCCCAGGCCGTCGGTGACCGACAGGATCGCGCCGTTCTCGTAGCGGACCCGGCCGTTGGCCCAGAGCCAGCCCTCGTTGCCGTTGGGAAATTTGCCCTTGAAGCCCAGGACGGAGACTTCGACCGGCTTGAGGCCGGTGATGAAATACACGAGGTCCACATAGTGACAACCGACATAGACGAAGGGATCGGTCTTGTCCACGGTGAACCAATTTTGGAAGTTGGAGTTCCGGTAGTAATACGGCTCGATCATTTTGGCCTCGCCGATGGCGAAGTCGCCGAAGTGCCCCAGCGCGTACTGCCGCTTGGCCACGAGCGACCGGCGGTCGAAACGCTTGTGGTATTCCACGCCGACGAAGAGCCCCTTTTCCAAGGCCAGTTTTTCTATTTCCACCGCATGGTCGTATTTCAGAACGAGCGGTTTGACGCAGAGGACGTGTTGATTGTTTTTCAGCGCCTCCATCACGACCGAATAATGGAGCGGGTCGGGCATGGCCACGACGACCGCCTGGCGCGGCGGCATTTTGGCCAGGACATCCTTGAAGAGGTCGGGAAAGTTTTTCGTTTCCGGCTCGGACAGGGCCGGGTAGGGGGTGAAATCCTGGCCCGGAAACGCCTGTTTAATGTCGGCCCCGTTTTTCAAGGCCTTGAGGGGCGGATTATTCAGAGCGCAGACGCTGATCCGGCCAACGACGCCGGTTCTCTGGAGGTGATACACGGAGGGCAGGATCAGGTCATAGGTGATCATGCCTCCGCCGATAATGGTGACATCCGTTTTTTTCATGCGTAATCCTTTGGTGCGATGTTTTCAGGCCCTCCCAAGGGCAACGACTACGGGGCGAAGTGTTGGACATTTGACGGAATGAGTCAAGGGCGAATCCGCGATGGCGTGGAGAATGTTCAAAAAAAATACAACGGGGGCTGCGCACCCGCTGAGGCGAGGGACATAAAGCAGCGGTCCCGTCTCACCCGCCGGAGCTACCCGAGCGAAGGCGGAAGATCCCGCAGTACGGGCTTTCTTTTTGCGCGGTTGCGGGTTATCCTCCGATGCCTTCATTCGTGAATCGGTTGTGCAGATACGGGAGGAAGGCACGATGGCCCGAAATCACATTCTGATTGTGGAGGATGAGGAGGATATCGCCGAATTGCTTCGGCATCATCTGGCACGCGAGGGATATGGCATTACCGTCGCCGGACATGGGGAGGAGGCCGTGAAGGCGGTTTCCCGGAAAAAGCCGGAACTCATCCTTCTGGATCTGATGTTGCCGGGACTGGATGGACTGGAAGTGTGCCGCCGCCTCAAGAAGGAACCCCGGACCGCGTCCATCCCGATCATCATGGTGACGGCCAAGGGGGATGAAGGCGACGTGGTGGCCGGCCTCGAATTGGGGGCCGATGACTACATCGCCAAGCCCTTCAGCATGAAAGTGCTCGTGGCGCGTGTGCGGGCGATGCTTCGGAGGGTCGATCACGTCCCGGATCAGAGCATTCCCCTTCGCATTCACGACCTGGTCATCAATCCGGGGCGTCATGAAGTCCTGATCAAGGGCAAACCGGTGGAAATGACCGTGTCCGAACTCAGGATCCTTCATCTCCTGGCCGGCCGGCCGGGCTGGGTCATGACCCGCGGCCAGATTGTGGACGCGGTGCGCGGAGAGGATTATGCGGTGACCGACCGGGCGGTGGACGTGCAGATCGTCGGTCTTCGGAAGAAACTCGGCGCCCGGTCCGACTACATCGAGACGGTGCGCGGCGTGGGCTACCGTTTCAAGGAACAACTGCCTTAAGATCGTTTTCAGTTGCATTTCCCGTCGCGGCCTCAATAATCGGCGCTTTCAATGTTTGAACGGCAATCCGTTTGTGTAAGGGACGGTGCGACATGGCGTATGAAGTCCTGGCGAGAAAATGGCGGCCGCGGCAGTTCGACGATGTCGTGGGCCAGGATCACGTGGTGCAAACGCTCAAAAACGCGTTGACGAGCAAGCGCATCGCGCACGCCTATCTCTTCGTCGGACCGCGCGGCACCGGCAAGACGTCGATCGCCCGTATTTTCGCCAAAGCCCTGAACTGCGCCAAGGGCCCGGCCGTCAGCTCCTGCGACGCCTGTTCCCCCTGCACGGAAATCGCCGCCGGAACCAGCCTCGATGTCCAGGAAATCGACGCCGCCTCGAACCGGGGCATCGATGAAATCCGCGCGCTCCGGGACAATGTGCGCTTCATGCCGACCGGCCGCCACAAGATTTACATCATTGACGAAGTCCACATGCTCACGAATGAGGCGTTCAATGCCCTGCTGAAAACGCTCGAAGAGCCCCCGCCGCATTGCAAGTTCTTCCTGGCCACCACCGAGCCGCAAAAAATTCCGCTGACCATTCTTTCGCGCTGTCAGCGATTCGACCTGCGGCGTCTTTCCAACCTCCAGATCATCGATCGTCTGAAAGTCATCGCCGGGACCGAGGGGGTGAACGTGCATCCGCACGCCCTGCAAGCCATCGCCCGCGCGTCGGAAGGCGGCATGCGGGACGCCGTCTCGGCCCTGGATCAGATCATTTCGTTCAAGGGGAAGGACATCGGCGAGGCGGATGTGCTCGCGGTGTTCGGGCTGGTCTCGCGCCAGGCGTTGGACGAGCTGACCACGGCCCTGTTGAAGGGCGACATACCCGCCCTGGTCCGGATTGTCGAGGATTTTGACCGGCATGGCAAGGATATGCAACGCGTTCTCCTGGAACTCCTGGAACATTTCAGGGATCTCCTGGTCTATACGCAGGTGGGGGAGGGGACCGTCGAACTCGACTTGACGGCCGAGCAGTTGAACGTGTTGAAGGAGCAGGCGGCCTTGACGCACGTCGATCGCGTTCTCCGGATTTCCGACGTGCTGGTCCAGACCCTGGATCGGCTGCGCTATGCGCTCTCGAAAAAGACGCTGCTGGAAGCCGCCCTCATCCGCTGCGCCCGCGCGGCCGTGGTGGCGTCCATCGATGAGCTCATGGCCGAGTTGAAGGCGCTGAAGCAGGGACTCCCGGAGGAGCCCGACGGGAGCAAAAACGCGCCGCGGACGCCGGCCCCGTCGTTGAATTTCGATTCCGCGCCGGCCGGTCCGCCGAGGGCGGTCCGCGAAACCCCCGACCCGGTTTCCCGGGAAGTCCGGCCGGTTTCCCCGGTGGCGTCCGCCACGGATGAAACCGCCCGCCTGACGGAACAATGGCATTCGATCGTCGAGCGGGTCACCAAGGCCGCGCCGTTCGCCCGGAGTATCCTGGTGGACGCGAAGCCCGCGGCCGTGCGCGGCGACGAGGTGCTCGTGGAGTTCGATCCCGAATTCGCCGACCGGGTGGATCAGGCCCGGATGCCGCGAAATCTCTCCGCGCTTCAGCGGGTGATGGGGGACTTCCTGGGCCGCGCCGTCACGGTGGTGTTTCAGGTGCAGGGCGCGGGTCCTGCCTCTCCTGCGCCTTCCGCGGGGGAAAAAAACCCGGCTTCCGGAAAGTTTCCCCGGCCGAACGCCTCGGCGCCGTTCCAGTCGAAGCAGAGATGGATTGCCAACGAGTCCGTTCGCAAGACCTTGGATCATTTCAAAGGCAGCATCGTGGACATTCGGGAATAGGAGAAGCGCAGTCACTATGGCCAATATATCGAACATGTTTAAAATGCTCAAAGACGCCGCGTCCATGCAGAGGAACGTCAAAAAAATCCAGGCCGAGCTTCGTCAGAAGACGGTGGAATATACCGGCGGCAAGGTGACGGTTACGGCGCGGGGCGACGCCTCCATCGCGACGATCCGGATCGATCCGAGCGTCATCGATCCCGCGCGGCCCGCCGCCCTGGAAAAAATGGTGCTGACGGCCGTCGAAGGCGCCCTGGAAGCGGCGCGGGAAATGAGCGCCAGGGAAATGAAGAAAATCGTGTCCGACATGGGCTTGCCCGATATTCCGGGGTTGTGAATGAAATCGCTGGACGCGTTCGACCGGCTTTTGACGGCCCTGGCCCGGCTTCCCGGGGTGGGGCGGAGGTCCGCCGAGCGCATGGCGCTGAAACTGGTGATCCGGCGGGAAACCCTCCTGGCGGAATTGACCCAGGCGCTGGCCGATGCCGGAAAATCCCTGCGTTGCTGTTCCCGTTGCGGGGCCATCACGGCCATGGAGGAGGATCCGTGCCCGCTCTGCACCGACACCCGCCGCGAGCGCCAGCTTCTGTGCGTGGTCGAGGATCCCGGCGATATCCTGTCCATCGAAAAAACCGGCGATTACCGCGGCGGCTATTTCGCGCTCATGGGCAAGCTTTCGCCCATGAGCGGGGAAGGGCTGAAGAATCTGCGCCTGGGCGCGCTTCTCCAACGCGTGAAGGACGATGCGGTCAAGGAAGTGATCCTCGCGCTGAATGCCGATGTCGAAGGCGAGGCCACCGCGAGCTATTTGCGCCAGGTCTTGTCGGGCCATGACGTCAAGGTCTCCCACCTCGCCTTCGGCCTGCCGGTCGGCGGCGGGGTTGCCTGGTCCGACGCCACCACGCTCGGCCGCGCCATCCAGGGACGCCGGGATTTTTAATCCGGCCATGAAAAGACCCAACATCGTTTATATCCTGGCGGATGACATGGGCTATGGGGATATGGGATGCAACAATCCCGGGTCAAAAATTCCGACGCCCAACCTGGATCGGCTGGCGGGTCAAGGCATGCGCTTTACCGACGCCCACGCGCCGTCCAGCGTTTGTACGCCCAGTCGCTACTCCATTCTGACCGGTCGCTATTGCTGGCGAACCGGGTTGAAGGCCGGCGTACTGTGGCCCTGGGATCCTCCCTTGATCGAACCGGGCCGGCTGACCGTCGCCGGGCTTCTGCGCCGGAACGGCTATCGCACGGCGTGCATCGGCAAGTGGCATCTGGGCTGGACGTGGGCCACCCGGAATGGGGAACCGGCCAATCAAGGCGTCGAACCCGGCGTGTATGACGTGGCCCGGCGCCAGGAACTTGGAAAGAATATCGATTTCACGAAGCCGATGCGGGGCGGTCCCGTCGATTGCGGATTCGAGACGTACTTTGGCGAGGATGTGCCGAATTTTCCCCCTTATGCCTGGTTCGAGCAGGACCGCCTCCGTGACCAGCCGACCGAGGAAAAACCGGCGCGATTGTTCGGACTTCCGGGCGCCATGGCCCCCGGCTGGAAACTTGATGCCGTCATGCCGGAGCTTACCCGGCGGGCCGTGCGCGCCATCGAGGACTCCGGAAACGATCCCTTTTTCCTGTATTTCGCACTGACGGCGCCGCATACGCCGATTGTGCCGACTGTGGAATTTCAGGGAAGGAGCGGCGCCGGACCGTATGGCGACTATGTGTGCGAAGTGGATGGGTGCGTGGGCGAGGTGATGGCCGCCCTGGAACGACGGGGGATTGCCGACCGGACCCTGCTCGTTTTCACCAGCGATAACGGCCCCGAGAATACGGCCTATCAGCGGATTCGCGAATACGGACACGCCAGCATGGCCCAGTTGCGCGGCCTGAAACGGGACACCTGGGAGGGCGGGCACCGGGTTCCTTTCATTGCGCGCTGGCCGGGCGTCACGCCGTCCGGCGGCACGTGCGACCGGCTGGCGAGCCTGGCCGACCTGATGGCCACCAGCGCGGCTCTGCTGGGCACGGCGCTTCCCGATGGCGCCGGAGAGGACAGTGTGAGCCTGCTGCCGCTGCTCCAGGGGAAAGACGAGCCTGTCCGCTCGTTCACGGTTCATCATAGCTGTTCCGGCCGTTTTGCCATCCGGCAGAGAGACTGGGTGTTGATCGACGCGCCCAGCGGCGACGACAACGGCGAGCCGGCCTGGTTCAAAGAGGAGCGGGGCTATACGTCCCATGACTGTCCGGGCGAGCTTTTCTGTCTCCGGGAAGACATGGCTGAGCGGAAAAATCTTTTCCGGGAACAGCCCGGGATTGTGGCCGCATTGTCGGCGCTGCTCACGCAAGTCAAAAGGGGCGGACTTCCAGTCTGATCAGAACCGCAGGTCAAGAACAGACCAGAGCGTCACTCTGTTGTTGCCGCATTTTGCGTGTTATTCTTACTTGCGGCTCGCCAGAGTCTCGCCCTCCATAAGAAAATAGTTGCGCCCCCAACGTAACGAAATCATTACCCTCATTCCAATAATCGGCTTGGCGCATTGCCCGGCTTTCAGTAGGATGCCTGCCAATGACAACGCTGAACCCCGAACCCTGAAGCCTGATCTGAACCCTGAACCCAACAACCTTGAGTCATAGCCATGGACTTAAACCAAGTGACAATCAAAGTGCAGGAAGCGTTGCAGAGCGCGCAAACGAAGGCGCTCCGCTATGGGCATCAGGAGACGGATGGCGAACACGTTCTGCTGGCGCTCGTGGAGCAGCCGGATGGACTGGCATCCAGACTCCTGGAGAAGTTGGAAATCGCTCCGGCGGTGATCAAAGCCCGGCTGGAGGAGGAATTGGAGCGGCGTCCGCATGTGAGCGGCGGGGGAAGCGACGCGGGCAGATTCATGGTCACCCAGCGGTTGAACCAGCTCATGTTGAAAGCCGCGGATGAGGCCAAACGGCTCAAGGACGAATATGTGTCGGTGGAGCACCTCTTGCTGGCGTTTCTGGCCGAGGGCGATAAAACGCCGGCCGGCCGGATTCTGCGCCAGTTGGGCGTCACCGAACCCCGTTTTCTCCAGGCGTTGACGAGCGTGCGGGGCAACCAGCGCGTGAACAGTCCGTCCCCGGAATCCTCCTACGAGGCGCTGCGGAAGTACGGCCTGGACCTGGTGGCGATGGCGCGGCAAGACAAGCTGGATCCCGTCATCGGGCGGGACCAGGAAATCCGGAGCGTAATCCGCATCCTCTCCCGCAAGACCAAGAACAATCCCGTGCTCATCGGCGAACCGGGCGTCGGCAAGACGGCGATCGTCGAGGGGCTGGCCCAGCG
>JACQHI010000023.1 GCA_016199105.1 Lentisphaerota bacterium
ATCCCGTATGTCGTTCTGGCCACAGCGGCCTCGATGAACGGCTATGCGTCGAACAACATTGCGCCGTCCATCCGCGGGATCAAGCGGGTGATCCCCGGCACGGTGCCGGAAACGATCCTGGCCGTCCCTTCGATCCTAGCCCGGGCGCCGTATGCGCTGACCGCGTCCGGGCTGGGGGATGTTTTGGCCAAGCCGGTCAGCGTGACGGACTGGAAACTGAACCAGCTCCTGTTCGGCGATTATTACTGCCCGTTGTGCGCGCGGCTGATTGCCGATCTGGAGCCGTCGTATATGGGTTGTCCTGAAAAGATTCAGAGCGACGAGCCGGCGGCCATGGAAGCCCTTTTCCTGGCGCTGGTCTATTCCGGGGTATCCATGACGATGGCGGGCACGTCGTCGCCTGCGTCCGGCGGCGAGCACATGATTTCCCACGCCCTGGATATCACGGCCCCGCTGGACGGGGTCCGGCACGATTATCACGGCCGGCAGGTCGGCTTGGGGACGATTTTCGCGTGCGCGCTCTACGAACGCCTGTTCGCGCTGGAGCGCCCATCGTTTTGTTTCGTCACGGAGCCCACCGATGCCGGCTACTGGCGGGCCCTGTCGCCGGTCGTGGAGGAGGAGCATGCGCTGAAACGGACGAAGGCAGAAGCGGCGGTCGGCCGGCTGCGGGAGCGTCCGGCGCTCTGGGATGAAATCCGCGCCGTCCTGAAGCCGATGGCCCGCCGGGCGTCTGAGATCAAGGACTGCCTCCATCGCGCGGGCGCGGCGCACCGCGTGGCCGATATCGGCTGCACGCGGGAGCGGTTCCTGGCCGCCGCCCTGCATGCCCACCAGATGCGCGAGCGCTATACCGTCATCGACCTCGCGCGCGCCGCCGGCCTCATGCCCCGTTGCGCGGCGGAGATCATGGACGAATATTTGTAGTTGGCTGCTTTTTCGCCCCTGAAGGGGGCACACTCGTCAGCCCCGGGTGAAACCCGGGGATTGGGTCGTCCCCCCCCAAAAAAACCCTTCGTATGGTTTTTGGGTCATTAAACCGCGTGCAGCGCTAGGATATGCGCCATGGCAAATCAATCGGCAATGCAAGATTGTGTAACGTTTATCTTATCTGCCGGTTTGTAGAAAGCGTGGTTGACACAGCGACAGGTTTCTGTTGTATTTTTGAGAAATGCCATGACTGTGAATATTACCATAGATTTGTCTCCAGCCGTTGCCCGGCGAGCCGCCCGCAAAGGATTGCTCAAGCCAGACGGTATCGGACGCCTGATTGAGAGGGAAGTCGTACTCGACAAGTCCATCCCCGATTTCCGCCGAATGGTTGCCGCCATGCGGGATCATTCCGACGAACCGATGACCATGGACGAGATCCAGGCGGAGGTGAAGGCCTGCCGCAGCGAAAGACGCGCACGTGAGAGTCGTCGCTGACACCAACATTGTCATTTCAGGTCTTTTGTGGCATGGCCCTCCAGCGTCCTTTCTCGACCAAGCGCTCGACAGGACATTCTCCCTTTTTGGGACTGAGGAACTTCTCGATGAACTGAGGGTTGTGCTTTGCCGGCCCAAATTCGCGGCACGTCTGAATAGCAGGGGACGGGATCCTGCCGAGTTGGTCGCAGCATATCGCGAAATTGTGACGCTCGTCAAACCCGCTGCCGTCACCGCCCCCGAGCAACTCCGCGATTTGAAGGACATTCCCGTCCTGCGATGTGCTGTCGCCGCTCATGCGCACGCGATTGTCAGCGGTGACCGACATCTCTTGGAATTAAAGGCGTTTCGCGGCATTTCGGTTGTCACTCCACGGGTTTTTCTCGCGGCAATCGGCTCGTAGTGTTCGATCACAGTTTCTCATTCCGTGCCGTCTTG
Organism: Lentisphaerota bacterium; assembly: GCA_016199105.1. Lineage (GTDB taxonomy): Bacteria > Verrucomicrobiota > Kiritimatiellia > JAAZAB01 > JAAZAB01 > JACQHI01. The sequence continues at coordinate 1,867 of JACQHI010000023.1, forward strand.
ATTGCCGCATCCGTCCGGAAATGCGGATCGATTGTAAGTCTATCCCGACCGGCAAAATGGGCGGCGCTTTGCCAGGTGAGGGGTTTTGGCGCCGTGCTGGATCGCCAGGTGTATTGCGCCGACAGCCCGGCGGTGATTTCGTTGTGTTGGGCCGGATCACCATTCATAGTCCCGCAGGGCAGACAGACCCGGCGCGCCGACTCAGAGAGTCGGCCGACAGTGACAGGCAAAGCCGTCATGCCCTCGGTCCCTGATAACTGACACCAAGCCTTTGATGAGTGACCGTTTGCAGGATTGTCGTCTTTCCAATTGACTTTATCAGCTCATGGCAAGATCATGAGTCTTGGTTCAACCGCATTATCTGCATGACAATGAAACCGCAAGCTCAACAGATCCGAAACATCCTGAAGGTTTTCATTGTCAGTGCCATCATTGCCTGGTTGACCGCGCCGGGCTTCGATCTGCTTTTCTTCAAATCGACCGACGCCATCAAAATTCTCATCAGTCATGGAGGACAAGAGGAGCGTTTTTTTCTGCTCTATGCAGTGTCTGTCGGCCTTCTGTTCGCGGGCATCTCCTTCGGCGCATTCCTGATCCAGGACTTCGATCAATCCGATCTTTTCCGGAAAAACACGGCCCCGGCTGTGGTGGATTGCGTTTGCGGTCTTGTTTTTGCTCGGCGCGGTGTTTCGCGAGGCCGTCGCGCTGGAACACCATCGAAGGGGTGGCGTGGGACTCGATATGATCTACGTGCCAACGTTCGTGCTGATCTATTCCTCTCTTCTCGCCGTTATTGTGGCCAGTATCAGCATGAGAGAGAAGCGCAGGAAAGGGAGTCTCTATATCCCGGACACAGGAGTGGCGCTTTTCCGCAATCCGTGGTTCGTCTGGCCTCTTCGAGTCGTCGTTCTCATTCCGTTTGTCCTGTGGCCAATCCTTTTCGCCGTGGGATATTTTCAGCGTGACCCTCCGCTCAAGCCCGAAATCGAGGGGCGCAGTCTCTGGGAGCTCTGCAACAGCCTGCCGTGGGTCAGTCCCCGGACGCCAGGGGAAGTGGAGTCCATCCAGACGCTGTTGAAACACAAGGATGAAATTCTTCCGGAACTGAAGAAGTGGGCGCGACGTGATGAAAGTCTGGCGGAGCATGTCTATTTTCTCAGCATGAACGAATTTCAAGCATCGCGAAAAACCTCCACCGCGTATGGCACGGAGGCTCTCGCCTACCGCGGGTGTGCGGCCAATGCCCTGGGCTGGATGGGACGATCGGATCCGATCGTCCAAGCAGAGCTTGAACGGATCGCATCCAACCCGGATTATTTCGGCTACGAAAGGTCCATCGCGAAGCATTGGCTGGCGAGGCCCGCGACTTACAGCAGCGAAGGGTTGAAAGAGCGATATGATCTAGCCCGTGCTGGAGGAACAAACGAGGTTTCTCCTTCCATTCTGAGCGGCAGGTTTTACCGACTGCGTTCTGAAAACAGGAACCAGGCTTCGGAGTTCCTCTGCCTGACGTTGGTTCTGCTGTTACTCGTGTATGGGCTTGTCCGTGGGGGCTTTCGCCTGCGTCTGCTCTGTGGGGTTTTGCTGTTTCTTGCCTTCGAGATTGGGTTTTGCCCGCACTTGGGTGCGAACATTAATGCGTTTTATAAGGGCAGTTGCCAGTCCGATCTTAGGGCCTTTGGAAAGGTGATCAAATACTATCCAGAAGTACATACCAATGCATACCCGTATTCGTTTAAGGATATGACCAATGAGCTCTCGGATCCCTATTTCTTCCTTTGCCCGACCACTGGCCACGGTATCCTCGCATTTGAAAAACAATTGTCTTTGAAGGATGTCGATCAATGGTCCGACTATGTTCTCCTCTCGCCCCCCGGCACAAATGGCGTGCTCGCCTATTGCCCTCCCAGGAACCATCATTACCATGGCGGCAACATTCTCTTCGCTGACGGATCATACTCTTGGTTTTCGATGGACGATTTCCTCAGCAAGTTGGAACACGGGCGAAGAGAAGCGACAGAGAAACGTAATTATGACTCCATGAAGAATTGGCCAAACGACGCGCCTTGGCGACTAAGACATTGATATTTTTCTTCGGTAGAGTGGGTTGGCTGTCATCCCTACGGTGCGGAGGTATTGGGTAAGTCAGTCATGGAAGGATTGCTGGTTTCGGGCCAATGAAGCTTCTTGCGGGCAGATAAGAGGTCCCAGTTGGAACTGGGACCCACGTAGGTCCCGACTCCGATCGGGACCATCTTCGGGATTCACAGCCTTTCATACAAGCCATTCTGACGATTATCGGCTTGGCTCCGTTATGCGGATGAGGTCTAATGCGGATATTTCGCGGGTGGATTGTTCGCTCGTGAAATATCCGGATTACTCACAGGAGTGTGTCATGCAGGATTGGCGCCAGTCGGTGGTTGGGGCGGTGGATCGCCTGGAAAAAGAGGCCGTGGAATTGTGCCGGGCGCTCGTGCGGGTGAACTCCGTCAATCCCTATGCCGGCGGTCCCGAGGGCGGGGAGGCCAAGGCCCAGCGGATTCTGGAAAGCGAGTTGAAACGGCTCGGATTCGAGACGCGGCTGTTCGAGCCGCCGCCCGGCGTTTATCGGAAGGCCGGCGTGCTCGGACCGAAGGACCGGTCCCACGTGGGCCGTCCCAATCTTGTGGGCGAACTGCGGTTCGGCGGGGGCGGGAAAACCGTGGTCTGGAATGGACACATGGACACCGTCGGGATCGCGGACATGGCCATCGCGCCCTTCAAGGCTGAGGTGCGGGACGGGAAGATCTGGGGGCGCGGTTCCGCGGACTGCAAGGGATCCCTGACCGGCGGCGTCATGGCGGCGCGCGCGTTGAAGGAAGCCGGCGTTCTGAACTCGGGCCGGATTCTCTTCGAATCCGTGGTTGACGAGGAATGCAGCGGGTCGGGCGCGGGCACGATCGCCTGCTGCCTCGAAGGCTACAAGGGCGACCATTGCATCGTGCTGGATGGCGCGGTGGATTATCTCACCGTGGAATGCATGGGACTGGTGACCGGGTACGTGACGGTGACGGGCGAGGGGGGGCATGCCGCGCATCGGAACCGTGTCAGCGCGCTCGACATGGCCTGCCTTGTGAAGGAGGAACTTGACGGCCTCAAGCGGGAGCGGCTGGCCATGCACGATATGACCTCGTTCTGCATCGGCGATTTCAAGGCCGGCGATGCGCCGTGGATGGTGCCCCGTATCGCTAAAATGGGGTTCAACATGAGCTTCCCCCTGGAGGAGGCGGAGCGCGGGAGGGCGGAGCGGAATTTGTTCAGCGGGATTCTCGCCCGGGAATTCGTGGAGCGCGTTCTGGAGTCCTCGCGAAAACGGCATCCATGGCTGGAGGCCCATCCGCCCACGGTGGAATGGATCAAGGATCTCGCCCCGTTCCGGACGGATCGGAATGCGCCGGTTGTCCTGGAGCTGTTGAAGGCCCATGAGCAGGCGGCGGGCCGGCCGGCACCCATGGCCGTCGAACCAGGCTGGGGCGACGCCGCGTGGTTGCAGGCGCTCGGCGGCATGCCCGTGGCGACGTTCGGGGTCGGTCACAGAGGCGCCGCTCATTCGGCGGATGAATCGGTGGAGATCCGCAACCTCCTGTTGCAGGCCAAGGTGGTGGCGTTGGCCACCGCGGCGTTGTTGAAGGCATAGGCGCATCATCCCATGACGGCATGGACTCCAGTCACGACGGTGCGGTTCGCCGGCTTTTCGATCGGCTTGACGGTATTCACGCTGATCGCCGCTTTCGGCGAAAAAGGATTCATTCCCATTCTCGACTCGGCGAATCTCCTGTTTCACGAGGCCGGCCACTTGGTGTATGGGTTGCTGGGGCATCGGATGGCGATGTTGGGGGGCACGCTCGGCCAGTTGACCTTTCCTTCGATTGTCATTGTCAGCTTCTGGATCCGGCGTGAGACCCTCTCGGCAGCGGTCGGCGGCGTCTGGTTTTTCGAGAATCTCTTTAACATAGCCCGCTACATGGCCGACGCGCGAAGTCAGGTGTTGCCGTTGGTGGGCGGTGGCCAGCATGACTGGAACGCCATCTTCAGGCAGTGGGGCGTGCTGATGGCCGACACGCGGATTGCCGCCTGGGTGTATGGCATCGGCTGGGCCGGCCTGGCGTTGGTCTGGCTTTGGGTGGCCTGGCGCTGGCATTCCGACCGGCTTGTTCCCGTCAAGGGTCCATTTGCCTGACGACGCGGCTCGAATGGACCTCCGTTTGGGTAAGAGCCTATCCGAAAACC
>JACQHI010000248.1 GCA_016199105.1 Lentisphaerota bacterium
GACGACGCCCGCGTGTTCGGGACCACAGCCCCCCCCATGAGTTGCGCCACGGTCCAGCCGGTCACGAGCAGCAAGGCCAGCAGCCCGGCCCGAAGCAAGGCCAGCGCCGGCGAGCGGGTGTTCAGGAATTTCGCCGCGGCCAGGGAAGCGGGAATGACTCCCAGCATGGCCAGCGGAATGGCGATGCGATGCAATTGCAGATTCGGTTTCCACACGCTTCCCCAGCCGGCCAGGAGCCCCAACACGAGCAGGAGGGGCGCCAGCCACCGGCGGACGGAACGGTACGGCAGGAACCAGACTCCGCCCAGGCCCAGAAACACAATGAGGGGATTCACTTCCATCAACAAATATTTCAGTCTTTCGCCCCCCTCTCGTATAAACGTCGTGGAGAAGGAAAAGCCGGCGGCCCCGCTCCCCGCGGGATCCGGCGAACCCTTCAGGACGTGCTGAAAAACATCGCCGGACTGGAAAAGCAACACGACGATTTGCTGGCCATACAACACCAACACGCCCAGCGCGCACAACGCCAGAAAGCCCAGTTTGCGGCGGGTCCAGCGCCCCGCGTTGAACAGAACGCCGGCGGCCACGACGGCAGCCGTCAGGATTTGCTGCGGCCAGGCGATCAGCAGAAGGCATGAACCGATGAGCAAAACGCCCAACCGCCATGAACACCGATTCAACCACAAGACGCGAAACACGCAGGCCGAAAACGGCAGGATGAAAAAAGCGCTGAAACAGGCGCCAACCGTTCCGTAATGCAAGAGCCAGAGAAAATACAACCGGCTCACTCCCAGCAACAGGATGCCGGCGCACCAGGCGGCCGTCCAGTTCGCGCCCAACAGTCGCAACGACCCGACCCCTATGGCTGGAAGCGCCAGCAAAAACAAGATTGCAAGCATCGGCCCATACACCTGCTCGATCGGAAACGCCTTCAACACCGGCAGAAACACCAGGCCGGGGCCGCCAATGCCGGACGCTAAAATGGCATGATCACTCACGCCGCCGTTCCAGAAAGGAACGTAATTGAATATCCGGGGAAAGGTTCGGGTGAATTCCCATAAGCGGAACATCATGGAGGCATGATCGTCCCGATAAAGCGCCTGTCCGCCCGTGAAACCCATGAATGATTTCCAGCACAGCCCTTCAACGACCAGAAAAACGACAAAGAGCAGCCAGGACGCCTTGAGGCGGCCGGATACGCAGAACGGGACCAGGAGAGCGGTCAGCAAAACGGCCCGGTTCAAGTCGCCGTCCCAAAACCCGGCGCCCGGGGAGAGCCACCGGACAAAAAAAAACCAGCGGAACTCCACGGCGCTCGAGAAAAGGGAAATGAACAAGCCCACGCTCAGGATCAGCAACGGCAGGGCTCGGCGGCTGCCGGCAACGTTTCCTTTGGCGTCGGGTGGAGGACGACACCGCCACGTCAGCCAAAACAGGGGCAGCAGCCAGAGCAGCGGGGTCATCCAGGCGGGCCGCAACCAATGGCCGCTCGTATGGACCAGCCCCAACAAGCCAAGCGCGACAACAAGAGCCGCCGCCGTCGCCAAACCCGAACGCCAAGAACGTGAAAGAATCACTTTAACCAGCCCCTGGCGACATACCAGCGGACGGTTTGAACGAGGCCCTCTTCGTTCGAATACCGATGCTTAAAGCCGAGTTTCTCGCGCATTTTCCGCGTATCGAAGGAGCGATTCTTGGTGAAAAAAGCGACGCGACGACGGTGTAACGGCGGTTCCACTCCCAGCACTCGACAGACGCCTTCACAAGCCCAGGCGGCGATGAACAACGGCCAGGCTGGAAAACGCGTCACGACCGGATTCCGGCCCAGTTCGCGGGCGACAATCCGGATGAAATCCTCGAACGAGACGGATTCGTTATTGCCCGCGATAAACACTTCGCCCAGGGCCGCCGGGTGCACCGCCGCCAGCAGCATGAAGGACACCAGGTCATCCACATGGATCAGATGATACCGGCAGTCGCTTCGGCCCGGCAGGAATACCCAGCGATGCGAGGCGGCGCGAAAGAGCTTCAGCAGGCGGGTTTCGCCGGGACCCATGATGCCGTTCGGCCGAATCACCGTCAACGGCAAGCCGCAACGGACGGAAAAATCCCGGATCCAGAGTTCGGCTTCGGCCTTCGTACGCTGATAAACATCATCCGGCTTGAAAGGGCTGTTTTCGTCCGCCGGCGGCTGTTTCACATCGCCATGCACGCCCGCGGTGGAGACATGGATGAACCGCTTGAATCCCGGCTGCCCGGCGGCCGCCTGCGCCAGAAGCTGTGTGCCTGTCACGTGGACTTGGCGGTGCGCAGCCAGAGTGGCCGCCGCCCGGCGGAAAACCGTGGCCAAATGGAAAACGTATTCCGCCCCCTGCACCGCCTCCCGCACGGCCATCGCATCGGTAATGTCGCCGCGAACCCAGTTCACCCCCAGCTCGCGCAAGCGATCGATGGACGTGGCCGGCCGCGCCAGCGCCGTTATCACCGCGCCGACTTCCGCCAAACGGCGAACCAGGAAAGACCCGAGATAACCGGTGGCGCCGGTCACCATAACCTTCTTTCCCTTAAGAATTTCTATGTCGATTCTATCGGCCATGGGGGCTCCCGAAACGAATGCGAAATCAGCGGAGAAACCGTAGGTAACAGCCCACCGCATAGCAAGAAAATAATCGCCATCTCGCACGAGTTGATGTTGAAAGAAGCTGATCAAGACGAGGCCAATATGCTTTTGCGACGGGGCATGCTGACAAAAATAATTTCGGACTTGGTCATTTTTTCCTCCCGACGCAAACTGCTGATGGATTGGTGGAGGTCATTCAGCAGCGAGCGTTCCGCCGGCTCGCCGACAGGCACTGTCTCGATCAGGTCCATGAGCGCCACCTCCAGCTTTTCCAGGGCCGTTCCCGTGGGGAGGGCCAGCAAATACCGGGCCGGCGCGATTTCAATGAGTCGCAACCAGGGAATGGAGGCCAAACCCGGACTGGGGCCGACAACGATCACGGCCGTCCCCCGTTCGATTTCAACCAATTCAATCCGTTTGTTGTCCTGCCAAGCTTTCGCCATGGTCGCCTCCGCGACTTTCACAATTGCCTTGGCGCGGTCCTGGTCGATCGTCGCCAGCAAGTTAAGAACCCGATTCGGCAGGGTCACGGTGATCGGCCGGCTCTC
>JACQHI010000249.1 GCA_016199105.1 Lentisphaerota bacterium
CCGCAGCCCCGCGGTCCCGCGGAGGCCCAGAACGGATCCAGGCTCATGGCCTCGATGGAGAATCCGGTCCTGTCCAGAAGGCCCGTCAGCGAGTGCGCCGTGAAGTACGACAGGTGAATCTCGTCCTGCGTGCCATCCAGGGCGATTCGAGGAATGCCTTTCCAACCGAAATGCCGGAAGCGCCGGAGCCTCGCCAGGCGCAGGGCAAACTTGAGCACACCCAGCAGCCGCTGACGCGCCAAGCCCCGTTCGTTGGGAACCGCCAGCACCAGCACGCCCCCGGGCTTGAGCAGGTCCCGGCACCGGGCGACCACGCGCCCCGGATCGCCGACATGTTCCAGAACATGGAACAGGGTGATCAGATCGAAAGATCCGGTGTCGAACTCGAGCGTCGAGAGGGTCCCGTGACGAATGTCCAGGCCGTAGCGATCCCGTCCGATCCGAATCGCGCTGTCCGAGATTTCCGTGCCGGCCACCTGCTCGAAATGTTCGCGCGCCTGCTTCAGGAACTGGCCGGTTCCCGCGCCAATATCCAGCAACCGGCCCTTGTGCGGCACGCGCGGCAGAATCAGCGCGAGCCGGCGGCGCCACATCGCCTCGCGGGCCGTTTCGTTCTCCAGCCAGGCGTCATACTTGGCCCGCCGCGAATAAAACGCCGCCAGTTCCGTTTCGGAAGGAAGCGGATGAGCGAACACATGCCCGCACCGGCCGCAGACCCGCAACGAAGCCAGGGCATCGAACACGCCGGTCCGAGGCGCGTCGCACAGCAGGCAGGGTACATCGTCGCCTTGCATTCTTTTCATTCCAGGACTGTATATGATCCCGGCCGTTTTCCCAACCCAAAAACGGTGGCGACGGCGATGAGAGATGAGAAAGAGGGAACTGCGAAACACGCGAAGACGAATGGTTCGCAACACTTTCGCGTATTTCGCGTATTTCGCAGTTAAAGGCTTCAAGAGTTTTACCTGACATTCTCCGGCGTTCTGATAGGGTAGCCGCCGGTCATGAGCAGCAAAAAATCATTCGTCGGCTTCGGATTCGGCCCGATCCAGGGCGGCTTGTTTCTCCTGGAAGCCTTCCGGTCCGGCAACTTCAACCGGTTCGTCGTGGCGGAGGTCGTCCCGGACGTTGTGGACGCCGTCCGCCGCTCCGGCGGCCGGTTCCACGTGAATATCGCCACCCCCACCGGCATCGAGAAGGCCGAGATCGGCCCGATTGAAATCTTCAACCCTGTCCGCCCCAATGACCGCCAGGCGCTTGTCGAGGCGGTGGCAACCGCCGACGAACTCGCCACCGCCCTGCCCAGCGTGAAGTTTTATGGGAAAGGCGAGCCGGGCTCGGTCGTGGATATCCTCGCGGAAGGTTTCCGGCTGAGGCAGGCCCGGAAGAGCCCCACCCGCAGCATTCTCTATACCGGCGAAAACCATAATCATGCCGCGGAAATTCTCCATGACCTTGTCAGTCAGCGTTTGGGTGCGGACGCAGAATCTTTCAACACGCAGGTTCATATCCTGAACACGGTCATCGGGAAGATGAGCGGGGCCGTCACGGACGCCGCCCAGATCGCCGAGCAATCTCTTCTTCCGATCGTGCCGGGGATTGCCCGCTGTTTTCTGGTGGAGCGGTTCAACCACATCCTGATCACGAAGATCCGCTGGGCGGATTTCCCGCGCGGCATTCCGGCCTTCGTCGAGAAGCCGGATCTCCTGCCGTTCGAGGAGGCCAAGCTCTACGGCCATAACGCGACGCACGCGCTGATCGGCTACCTGGCCCGGCTCCGGGGCCGCGCAACCGTCAGCGATATCCGGCAGGACCCCGACATCCAGAACATGGCCCGCGCGGCGTTTTTGGAGGAATCGGGCCGCGCCCTGTGCGCCAAACACGCTGGACTCGATCCCCTCTTCACCGAGGCCGGCTACCGCGCCTATGCCGAGGATCTCCTGGAACGGATGATGAATCCCCACCTGCGCGACGCCGTCAGCCGCGTTGTCCGCGACCCCCAGCGCAAACTCGGCTGGGACGACCGCCTGGTGGGTACCATGCGCCTGGCCCTGCGCCAGGGAATCCGGCCCACCCGCTACGCGCTCGGCGCCGCCGCCGCGCTCCAGATGCTCCAGGAAACGGACACAACGGAGCCCGCCCAAATCCTGGACCAGCTCTGGCCCGACGCCGCGGCAGCCGAGAAACCGGCGGTGAAACAGTTGATCCTGGACAGCCAAGCCGGGCTGGCGGCGATCACAATGGAAAGAGGGATGAGGGCTGAAACCTGAGGGCTGAAGTCAGATTTTTTAACCACGAAAAACACGAGCCACACGAAAGAGGAAAGTGATTTAGCCGCAAAGACGCGCAAAAAGCACATCCGCCTTCGCGGGGCCTACGGTGTGCCCGCGGCGGGAAGGTTGAAGGGGAAAGAATTTCTAACAGGAGGTCGCAGAGGGCACGAAGGGGGGAGAAAAAGGCTTTGGTTTGGATTGAAGAGGATGTAGCGTGCGCCGCCTGCCCACAACGTTGCACGTAGTGCTGCGGGCGGGTCCCTGGCGCAAATCCGTGTTTCTTACCGCGGAGGGCATGAAGTCGAATTGGCTCCGGAAATCGATATTCACTGTAGGGCGGTCACGTCGCTTCGACTGACCGCCGTGATATTCGATCTCCGAGGTCGGACGGCGGCCAAGCCTGCCTGCCACAGTGTACATCTATGGGCAGACCAAAGACATGGCCGCCCGACAGCAAGAACGATCCGTTCTGAACCGGAATTTCGCTACGAGCAAACGGGGCTCTGGGTTGAGTTCGGGTTTCCGCGATCCGGAGTGGAGCCGACGGCAGAAACGCTAGAAAAAACTTCGGTGGAAAGTTCGGTGATAAGTTCGGGGATAAGTTCGGAGAAAACCGCCTCCAAGATCGTCGAGCTGATGCGCGACACTCCGAACATCACTATTCCCAAAATTGCCGAACGCCTGGGCAAGACAACGAGAGCGATCGAGAAACGAGTCAGGCAACTCAAGAAAGGGGCGGTAATCGGACGAGTCGGGCCGGACAAAGGCGCACCAAACGCCTTTGATGCGGAACAGTTTTTCCCGTTTGCAAAAAGGATTTATGAACGGAAAGGAGCCGTCTCATTCCTTGTCGACAAAACCAAAGACGAGGATCCGGAAGATGTCATCCTGGCCTGCATGTTGCTCACCGATCTTCTGGACTAGCCCATGTTTGTCAGTTATTCGCGTAACTCCTTGATAATCAAGGGGGCGAATTTTTATTTGCCATCACAAGACATTTTCATATGCCACTTTCTTATCAATTGTTGACGGTTCGGGCGG
>JACQHI010000268.1 GCA_016199105.1 Lentisphaerota bacterium
CCCAATGCCGTGCCCCACACGATGGGCGCCAGGGACGGCGTCGCTATATACCACATGCCGGACGCCTCGTTATAGAGCGCCAGGTCGCTCGTCCCATCGCCGTTATAATCGTTGACTGATAGTGCGGCGGACGATGTGCTTGCGCCGGTTACGGTAATCATGCCGGCCATGCCCGAGCCCAGATTGGACCCATTTCCGGCGCTGCCGTGAAAACGGCAGTGATAGAACCATTGGGTTCCGGAAACGGCGTTGGTGGGCACGGTCCAGGAATAGGTCTGACCGGCGGTAAAGCCGTCCGGAAATGGCGTATCGGAATCAGGTCCTCCGGAAACGGGATTTCCCGGATCGGCGGTGACGGTGTGGGGCAGTATATCCTGATTGGTCCACTGCACCGTTTGCCCGGGACTCACGGTGACCGCGACCGGATTGAAAACCGATCCGACCATGCTGACAACCTGGACCTCACTGGCACGGATTTGTCCGGGTAAACCCATCCCCAAGACAATCGCCACACTCCATAGGCCTGTTCGCATCATCGTCCCGGTCTTCATGAGCACCTCCTTATTTCCTAAATTCCCACGACGCCACCGTCTCTTCCTTTTTTTCAATATCGCCGGCAAGCATGACATATCGTGGGATGCTGTCCATAGGAAAACCCCCGATTTCGTGCTTCTAAATCCCCGATGCCGGTGAAGAGGAGGCGGCGCCGCGCGACGGAAAGATTTGGAAATCGAGGCTAGGCGTTTTCGGTGTTGCTTCGCGGGCGGGCATTTGCCATGATTTTTCGGCATCAGGAGGGCAAGAAGCCATGTCTAGTTCATTGGGCAAACGATTTGTCGTCACCACCTTCGGGGAATCGCACGGGCGGACCGTCGGCGCCGTGGTGGATGGGTGCCCGCCCGGCATTCCCGTCACGGAAGCGATCGTCCAGCGGCAACTGGACCGACGCCGGCCCGGCCAAAGCCGCCTGACCTCCCCCCGCCGAGAGGCGGATAGGGTGAGCCTGCTGTCCGGCGTTGAAAAGGGGCTGACACTGGGTTCGCCCATCGCGCTCATGGTGGAAAACACGAATCTGCGGCCGGCCGATTATGAGGCGTTGTCCGCCATCCCCCGCCCTTCCCACGCCGACTTCACCACGCGGATGAAATACGGACTCGCCGCGTCGAGCGGCGGCGGCCGGGCCAGCGCGCGCGAAACCGTGGGACGCGTCGCCGCCGGCGCCATCGCGGAGCAGATGCTGAGCGTTCTGCATGGCGTGGATATCGTGGCCTGGGTCAGCGCGATCGGCCCGATCGAGGCGCACACTCCGGATGTGACCGCCCTCCAACGCCGTCAGGTGGATGCCGTGCCGGTCCGCTGTCCTGACAGAAGCGCGGCCGGCGACATGACCGCCCTGATCGAAAAGATGAAAGCGGAGGGCGACTCGATCGGCGGCGTCATCACCTGCGTGTGCCGCCATCTCCCGTGCGGCTGGGGCGAACCGGTCTTCGACAAGCTGAGCGCGCTCCTGGCGCACGCCATGTTATCCATCCCGGCCGCCAAGGGTTTTGAAATCGGCTCCGGCTTCGCCGGCGCCCGGATGCGGGGATCGCTGCATAACGATCTTTTTGTCCGGAAGGGAAAACGGCTCGGCACCGTCACCAACCACAGCGGCGGCATTCAGGGCGGCATCTCCAATGGGGAGCCGGTCGTTTTTCGCGTGGCCTTCAAACCGGCGGCCTCGATTTCCCAGGCGCAAGCCACGGCGGATTACCAGGGAAGGCCCGCGATACTCCGGTTGAAGGGACGGCACGACCCGTGCGTGCTTCCCCGCGCGGTGCCCGTGGTGGAAGCCATGGCCGCCCTGGTGCTGGCCGACGCCGCTCTTCGCCACTTCCCGCCCCGGAAAACAACGCCTTTGTAACTCGATTTTATCGCTCACCGGATGGGACGGTGAAAAGACGTAATTAAGGACATAAAAGGACGTATTTTCGATTCTGCAGAAAAACCCCGGATTAACGCCGCGTGAGGGCACGCGGCCTACAAGAAATGGGCCTTTTTGTAGGCCCGGTGACCCCACCGGGCGGGTTTTTCAGCGGAATCTATTTTTGACGACCGTCCTACGAACGGATAGGACGATAAAAGGACGGTTATGGGACGGTCAAAAGACGGTCAAAAAGTTGCGTGGCACCTTACTGTGGAACATTTCAGAGCGTTCCCGTGGCTGCGTCCGTAAGGACGTGGCCTTCTTTTCATAAGGCATTCTGTTTCCGACCGAGCAGCCGGGTCCACCACGACGTGCGTTTCTTCCCGGCCGCGCTTCCTTCGGCGGCCTGGTATTCGGGTTTTTTCAGGCCCCGATGGATGGTGCTCGCCCGGGCCGGCAGACGGGCATGCGTCAAGCTCCCTTTTTTCAGAACGCAGTCAATATCCGACAGGACGCGCGCCCAACTGTTCTGGCGGTCGTCGCGGTCCTTGGCCATCATGATTTCCAGCAACTGCACAAAAGACTCCGAAACGGACGGGTTGAACTCGCGGGGATCGGGAATAAAGTCGGTGATGTTGCGCACCATGGCCGAGAGGCCGGGCGTTTCGCTGAAGGGGGCCTGCCCAACCACGAAATGATACAACGTGGCGCCCAACGCGTAAATATCCGCCCGGAAATCCACTTCCGACAGGCCCCGCGCCTGCTCCGGCGAGCAGTAATGCGGGGTGCCCAGCATGGTTTTGACCAGCGTGACATGTCTGGCCGACTCGCTGACCATCTTGGCGAGCCCCAAATCCGCCACTTTGACCGTGCCATCCTCGTCAATCATGATGTTGTCCGGCTTGATGTCCCGATGCACCAGTTTCGCCAGACGCCAGGCATGATCCAGGGCCACGGCCACGGATTCGCCGATGAGCAGCGCGCTTTCCTCATCCAACCGCTCTTTGCGCCGGACCCGCTGGCCGGTCGTTTCGCCGTTGATGAACTCCATGACCAAAAAGTGGAAGGCGTTCTCCATGCCGAAATCGTAAATCTGGACGATATTGGAGTGCTTGAGCCTGGCCGCCGCCATGGCCTCGAATTTGAAGCGTTCCACGTAGCCGGCGTTTTTGGCGAGAACGTCGGGGAGAATTTTGATGGCGACGTACCGGTTGAGCGACAACTGGCGGGCCATGTAAACGGTCCCCATCCCGCCCTCGCCCAGAATGCCGATGACCTCGTAACCGTTGATCGAGGGAAAATGGATTTTCGAGTTGATGTTTTTTTGCGCTTCTTGCGCCTCTTTGCGGCTATTCTCTTCCCTGCTTACTCGACCGTCACCGATTTCGCCAGGTTCCGCGGTTGATCGATCGGACAGCCCCGCAAGCGCGCGATATGATAGGCCAGCAATTGTTCGCAGATCACCACCGGTATGGGCGACACGAAATCCGCGCAAGGCGGCAGGCGTATGACGTCCTGACAGAACGGCGTGACCTCGTCATCCCCCTCCGTGGCCAGGGCCACGACCGGCGCCCGGCGCGCGCGGCATTCCTGCATGTTGCTGACCATCTTGCGCTTCCCGTCAATATCGGGCACCGCCACGACGACGGGCACTTTTTCGTCCAGCAGCGCGATGGGGCCGTGCTTCAATTCGGCGGCGTGGTAGCCCTCGGCGTGAATATAGGAGATTTCCTTGAGCTTCAACGCGCCTTCCAGTGCCGCCGGATACATGATGCCGCGGCCCAGATAAAACATGTGTTCGGAGTGGGCGTACTTTTCCGCCACGGCTTCGATGTGGTCCTCCTGCGCCAGGGCCGCCTCGGCCAGTTGGGGAATCCTCTGGATTTCCCTGACGATTTCGCGGCCCCGCGTGGCCGACATCCGGCGCGCGCGCCCCAGCGCCACCGCCATCATGGCCAGAACCGCCACCTGGCAGGTGAACGCCTTGGTGCTGGC
>JACQHI010000270.1 GCA_016199105.1 Lentisphaerota bacterium
CTCGAAACCCGCATGACCATTGGGGATTTACCCATCGTCAAGCCGGAAGGCCTGATTCCGCTGAAAGCCAGGGCATGGCAGGATCTTCGCGATCGTTCGCAACGGAACGAGCCCATCGATCAGGACAATATCCGCAAACACCGTAACGACATCTTCCGTTTGACGTTGGCCTTGACGGACGAGCCCTTTCGACTTTGCGACACGATTCGCGCCGATATGCAATCGTTTGTAAACGCGTTTCCGCCTACAGCACCTGAGTGGGCCAGTGTTTTGCCCGCGTTGAAACATGCCGATACCGTTGACGTCGGCCCGGCGGAAATTCTCAAAACGCTGGTCCGTCACTTCAATTTGGAAATGCCGAAAAAGCTGGAAAGAGGCGCCTCGTGATTACCCCGCTCGTCTACAATGCCGAGCCACCGCTTATTCTGCAGGAGTTGCAGGAGTTTACGCTGGTGACTCATAAAACGTTCCACCAAAGCAGCGATCCCGGGTGGGATGACCGCCCGGAATGCGGCAAAAGCCTGGCGTTTCTGCTCATGGAAGAACGTGTCATCAGCCAAACAGAAGGTACCCGAACAGATCTGAAACCGCAAGGCCGCGACAGGTATGACGTTGATCCTAATTGGCGTGTCCCAAGAGCTTCTTGCAAAAGCCCCTGGCAGACGGTCGCAAAGGACTTGTCCAGCGCTTCGCGGGATTGCGACCCTCCCGCGATCTATAATCTGTTACATCGAAAACAGCATACGAGTGACAGGGGAGAGTGAGACAGGCTTCCCGTGAGGGACGTTGGCCCGTCCCAACGGGACTCACGTCCAGCCTGTCACTAAGACGCTGATTTTTCCACGACAAAATCCACGGGTTCGATGGCGCCCCGGCGATCGATCACCTGTTGCACACGCAGGCGCAAGCCCGGTCGGCCCGTCTCGTGTTCGCCGATGACGTGGCCGACGGTGGCGATATCGATGCCGCGCGCGGCCAATCCCTTGGCGAGGCCGCCGATCAGCTCGGCGTCCACGTTCAACGGCAGCAGCAGGATCAGCGCATAATCGCCCGCGCCAAGCGTGTTGCGGGCGCCGACCATCAGGTCGGTAATGGCGATCTCGCCCTGGATTTCGCGCATGCGCGGGCTCAGTCCTCTGAGCGAATCTCCGGCGGTCGGACTGATTGTTCCATGAAGCACATCAACCTGGGCGCGAATTCGCTGTGTGCGATGATCATAAATAAAAAAGAGGCCGCCCAGCTTCAGCATTTCCCTGGTATAACCCGGCCAGCCTAAAGTCCCCCGATAGTCCATGGTGATCAAGGGAACAGCTCCTTCGTTTTTGCCGTCAACCCCCAGAAGCTGTCGGCCAATTTCACGGGCTGACCCCGCATAAATTGGCATTCTTTCCACTTTCCCCGCCACAGGCGTCGGTGGGTCAGGAGTTGCCTGTTGCGGATTTCGTGGTTCGTTCCGCTTGACTGCCTCTTCAGGTTCCATCGTCCGCGGTTCGACGTCCGGCTTTTTCACGCGCGGTTTTTCGGCTGGGGATTCGTCCTTCAAGGCCGACTCGGACAGCACCGCTTCTGCCGTGCCACGGACGGGCCGCTCCATGGGCGGAGGCGTCGAAACGCGCGGCGCAATTGGCGTGGGGCTTGCCGCCTCTTCACGCCATGGGCGAACCGTAATATAGACCTTCTGAATATCCATTTCAGGAGTTTTGAGGTTGCGGGCCGAATCGGCGGCCGGCTTGGAAACCAATGCGCGTGAGCGGCACTCCGGAAGGACAAGCAAAACGACCAGACAGAGCAAGCCTCCGATGACGGCCAAGTGTCGCATCTGATTCGTCTTCATACCTGAATCTTGCAGTCATCGTATAAGGATTCGCACGGTTTCGATGTTTTTTTGGAATAACTGCCTGGTTTCTTCCCGGATGTCGGGCTCAACAGCAACCCTCTCCTGAATGGGCGTCTCTGCGTCGGGCGGCTGCGCGTAGCCCTGGGAAGCCGGTTCTTTCTTGTCCATGGCCTGTTCCGGTGTTTTGTCCGTCTTTTGATCCGCAACGGCCGCTTTTTCGGATACCTGCGCCATGGCGCCGACATCAGGCTTCTCGACCGCCGCTTCTCCCTGGGAATGGCGCCATCGTATGCCGCCGGTCGTCAAAGCCCAGCCTACGCCAAACCACAGCAACAGAATGCATATCCACCCACGAGTCCTCGGCGCATGAGCGGCTTCATTAGTTGTCATTGCTCTTGCTCCTGTATGTCAACGCGAGCCGGTTGATACCCGCCTCATTGCACAGCCGTATCGCGTCCGTGATGCAACTATAGCTGACCGCGCCGTCGCCGCGGATTTCCGCTTCCGAAGCTTTGCGCCCGGCAAGGACGTCCCGAAGTTCCGAAAGCCGCACAGGCGAATTGTCCACGCTGTATTCCGGCCCCGGCCTGACGCTGACCACTACCGTAGCGACCCGGTTTGAAGGATCGGAAGCCAGGCTGCCGTCCATCTCGGCGAGGTTCAGCGGCGGCAGCGTGCGTTCGCGCGCCTCGTGCCGGCTCGACACCGCAAGCAGCGAGGTCAGCATGAAAATGAACACCAGGCAGCAGACGACATCCAACAGGGTCGGGTGCACGCCATAAGGACGACGCACAAACGGTTGTTCATTCATGGACGATCTTGCTCCGTTCGATCGCGTGCAGGGCGGTTTCGGCGACGAACGCGATCATCAGGCCCACCATCGTGCTCACCAGCGCCTGGCCTGTCAGGGGGATCACCTTCAGGATCGCCGCGCTGGATCCAATCGTCACCTCATGTGCCAGTTGGACGGTCGCCATGCTGAGCGAGATCACCGTGCCCAGCAAGCCCAGCAGGGTGGATGATCGTGCGATATAGTCGTAATCCAGCTCCACGCGGCGTCCGGCGCGGGCGCCTCGCAGTTGCGCCAGCACCAGCCGCAGCGCCCATACCGCAAGCGGCACGAGTCCCACCACGACGATGCCCACCTGCTGATAGGCGTATGCGCCGCCGCGCCAAACCCAGCCCGCTCCCCCCCACGGGTCGCCTAATCGCACGCCCAGCCAGGCGGTGCACACCCCGATGGCGCAGGCAATGGTGGAGCAAACGCATGCCGAACGATTGCTGCTGCCGGCGTTCTGCCGCTCATTGTCCATGGTGATTCCACCCCGCGCTACTTTTCCGCAACATCCGTGTATTGCGTCTCGGTGGTTTCAATCTCGGTCACCATGCCGCCGGTTTTACCCGCGGGTATAACCCGCCTGGCGGGCCGGACAGGCGTCGAAAACTCTTCCCATGTCGTCGGCGCGGGCTTGACCGTTTCCTTCACGATGCCGAATGTCTTGCCCCGGAAGAAATCCGCCGAGTCGCCCAGCACTCCCCGTTTCTTGAGATAGACGGCCACAACGGCGCCGGCGATCGCATGCGGATCGGAGGCATTTTCAATCGCGCCAAGATAAAGAAAGTTCTCCGGCCGCGTCGCCAGCCCCGATTCCAACCGGGAGAGCGTCATCACGTCCGCGGTCACCGACTTGTCATCCCGCCCCTGCAACCAGTTTCGCGCCATATTGCGAAGCAGAACTTCCCTCTCGTTCTTCCAGCGCGCGACCAGCTTCTCGTAGGAATCCTCGCCCGCCACGCTGAAGGCGGCCTGCGCCAGGATTGCCGCCATCGCAACACCGAGCTTGCACCAGCGCGTTACCTGTGTGTCGTTTCGCATGGTATGCTCCTTTCTCCATCGCGTTATTGTTCGATCTCCGTGAATTCTTCCGAGCCAAGCAGCTCCCATTCGCCCGACTCGAACGGTTCGGTCGTTGCCGCCAGAATGCTGTCGCTCTCGGTAATCGGCTCGCGCGCCTTGCGGATGCGCCCGACCACGTCATTGTACTTCTGGCCGGGAATGTCCGCGATCGTCTCCGTCCCCAAATGCGCCCGCGCCAGGCGCAGCAGGGCCAGATCGACAGTCTGGACATTCGCCGCCGTCAACAGCATGATGCGTTCGCTTTCCAGCATCCCCCGCAGGATATCCAGTTGGACCGCCACATCCTCAAGCGTCCGGATGGTCTCGCCGACCCGCTCCAAGGCCCTGGCGGTTCCAAGCGCGGGATCCTGCAACTGCTTATGCAGCATGATCAGCGAATTCTTGAGCGCCACCGTCCGGTTCCGGTTGGCCGGGTCTTTGCCGGCGCTTTCGGCAATTCTCACGATCCGCGCCGCGTTCTTCACATATTGGCCCAGCCTCTTTTTCTGTTCATCGAGTTTCTCCGGCGTGAGTTGCGTCGAGTTCTGAACGGCGCTCTGAATCTTCCGCAACGCCTCGATGACGTTGACGCTCGTCTCCACCGTCGCATCCACCTCGGCGCGGTCCACCTTGTTGAGTCTGGCGAGCAGATTCACCATGTCCCCGCGCGACGCCGCTCTTTGCATGGAGTTGGTCGAGGCCTCATACCGGATATACTCGGTATCCAGGGCGCTCTTGACCCGTTCCTTCTCGCCTTCGTTTTTATCGCTCATTTCCTCCAGCGTCGTCAATTGCTTGTCCACCTCGGCAACCATATTCTCGATGATCTTCCCCGTCTGTTCAACGGCCACGGCCAACTGCGCCCCCAGCAGGGCCGCCAGAGCCGCGCCCGCGACGGCTGCGATTCGCCTTCTATTCGATTTCATGGAATTCCTCCGTTCGTTTATGTTCAGCCTCTTTACTTCTGCTCCAAAGCAGGCTAAAGCCCGCAACCTAAAAAAATCAACCACTGATTACACTGATAACACGGATGGGAAAAGCCGGTCCCAATTCTATATC
>JACQHI010000261.1 GCA_016199105.1 Lentisphaerota bacterium
GGCGCGTCCCGCCATGGCGGGATAAATTCGGCGCTTGCCCCGCTCTGTGGCGGGGAACGCGCCCTACCCAAATGTGCCAACGCATTTTCCGGAAATCATGGCAAATTCCCATCCGAGATCAGGATGTCTGAAGTTAATGCCTAAATCACAAATAATCCACCAGCTCTGCCGGTGGTTGGTGATTTGCATCGGATTGTTGGGTGTTGGACGTTGGCTGTTGGGAGTTGAGTGTTGCGAATTCATCATTCTTCCGGAAGTGGGATGGCGCCGTCTTCGGCCTGGATTTCCTGGATTTGCAGGACGGTCCGGTGGTTGGAGGGCAGGGATCGTACTTCCAAGTTCTTCATCATCCACATGTCATCGATTTTCTTGATGCTTTTGACCGTCAGCCGGCGCACCGCCGTTCCGACGGCGTCACGCTCCTCGATCTGCAATAGGACGGTCACGGCCTTATCCACCCAGAGATACAGCGTGGGCGCCGGTGCGTCGGCGGTTGCGCGCAACACATAACAATCGCGGCCGCGAATTTTCTCTTCGCCGAGGGTGGCGGCGTTGTCCGCCCACAACACGGACAGGCTCAAATCGTTCCAGGTGATATCCGTGTTCCGAATGGGAGCGTAAAGGGACGGAAGAGGGCTGGAAGCGAGAGGGGAACCCCGCCGGTAGGTGAATTGGGCCGGGCTGCCTTCCTGCCGGAAAACGGTCAGTTCCTCCGCCGGGAATCCAAAAGCGTCGCGCAGCGTAATGCGGGCGAAGGCGGGATCGGCGCTCAGATCGAGGGCCGTATCGATGGCCATGACTTTGGTTAAGCGCCGCAAGGAAGGTCCGGTCAACAGCCGGCCTTTGAGGGTGATGGGGGTAAGCGGCAGACGTTCGCGCACGGCGGCCAGTAACTCCGCCGCGGCGGGCAGGTCGGAGCGTTCCGCGGCGCCGGTCCAATCGGTCTCGGCAAAACCTGTCCACGGCAAGCCCGCCAGAGAGAACACGATAAAGAACAGAAAAAATGGCCGCAAAGAAGCGCAAGAAGCGCACCTGCCCGCAATGCTGCGCGAAGCGCTTCGCATAGCGCTGCAGGCGGGAGCCTGCCCGATCGACAGCCAAGGTTTACGATTAGGGAAGTGCATAGGCAACGCCCTGGTTGTTTCTCGTCCCGCCAGGAGCGGGACAAAAACCGGGTCTTTCGCTACTCTGCGAAGTGGTGAAGCCCCTTCGCTACGAAGCACGAGCATTTTGACTTCCTTTTTGCGCTTCTTGCGCCTCTTTGCTGCTATCCTGGTCATGGGTGACTTTGAGGCTGTAAAGTCACGCTAGGGGGAGAGCCACTTCCATCGGTTTTTTGCGGTGAGGCGAACCTCGGGATCCGGATCGGTCTCGACAATGGCCTGTAGCGTTTTGAGGTCGATCAGTTTGCCGATGGCCGCACAGCGCACGGCGGACGATTCGTCGTTCAAGGCGGCTTCCTGGATGACCGTCTGGTCGGACAGATTCAGGATGGCGGCCTCCCGGACTTCCGCGAAGGCATCGGTTCGGGCGAACCGGGCCAGGAGTTTGGGATCCTTCAGCTTGCCGACGGCGAGCATGCGAACACGGGGATTCGGAGCGCCGGCAAGTTGTTCAAGCAGGGTTTGATCGGTCATGCGGACAATGGCGGCGGCGCGGACGTCGCGATGCTCATCCGCCAGGGCGATATCGCGCATCACTCTCTGATCGGCCAGGCGATTCACGGCTGCCTTGCGCACGGAATAATCCGTGTCCGTTCGCGCGATGTCTTCCAGCGCCGATTGGGTTGTCAGTGCGCTTGTGGCCGCGACGCGCACAACCGAACTCTCGTCCTCGCGGGCCACGATCGCGAGGAAGGGCTGGTCTTTAACCTTGGCGACAGCCGTCGCGCGCACCGCGCTGTCTTCGTCCTCCAGAGCCGCCTGCGCCAAAATATCGGGATTCCGGATTTTCCCGACGGCCGCCAGGCGAACGACGGACGACCCATCGTTCATCGCCACGTCGTGCAGGAGGCCGGGATCCAGTCGTTTCACGGCCGCGACGCGCACCTCCCGGGAGACATCCGTCTGCGCAAGAGTCAGGAGCGTCTTCTCGGAGGTCAGCCGCTCGGCGGCCGCCAGCCGGACTTCCGCCTCAGCATCCTTCAGGGCGATGGCGGTCAGGATGGTCTGGTTCTTTACTTTTCGAACGGCCAGGAACCGGACGACCGGGTCGGTGTCGGAGGCGGCCAGCCGGCTGAGGCTGGACTGGTCCGTCAGGGCTTCCACGGCGGACTTCCGGATGTCACGGTCGGGATCCGTGGAGGCCAGCGTGGCGAGGAAGGCCTGGTCGGTCACGAGACGGAGGGCGGTCCTCCGGACGGTCGGATCGGAATTGGCGCGGCCCATCTCCTTCAGGACCTTCGGGTCGGTGATTTCCTCGATCGCGGCGATCCGGATAAAGGACTGGGAATTATCGGCGGCAATCCGCGCCAGCAGGGCCTGATCCCGTATTTTTTGCACGGCGGTCCGGCGTGTCAGCGTGTCGGTGTTGTTCATCGCGACGTCGAAGAGCGCGGCATCGTTCCGGATGGAATCCAGCGCCGCGAGACGAACGAGGGCGTTGGTATGGGTGGAAATCACGCGGAGGCGGAGATCCGGTTGCAACAGGCGGGAGGCCGCCGCCTGTTGGACCCGCGTCTCGGGATCCGTCTCGGCGATGCCGCACAGAAGCGTCTGATCCTTCACCTGCCGGATGGCGGCCATTCGGGCCTCCGGATCGGGGTCCCGGCGCGCGATCCGCGCGATGAGCGCGGGGTCATGCGTGGTGATGGAGACGGTCCGTTCGGTCTCGTTCGTCCGGATGGGGCCGAGCACTCGAACGCCGTTGGAATCCCGGAGCACGGGCTGACAACCGGCGGCCGCCAGCAGGATCAGGAGCGCGCCCAGCCCGCGAAGACAACAGTGTTTATACATGATGCGCCGAAAGGGTTTGCGGAACGCCAACCGCCGGAAATTTGTGGTAGATCATGAGCTTGACCGCCAGTCGGGCGGCCAGATATTCGCTGATGGGCATCGCCGGCGAAGGAATGACCTCCACGATATCCGCCGCCACCACGCGTCGCTCGGCGCAAACCCGCCGGAGCAGCGATGTTACGTGATACCACGAAAGGCCGCCAGGCTCCGGTGTGCCGGTGCCCGGCGCATAGGACGGATCCAGGCCGTCCACGTCCACCGACACATAAACGTTTTGACCCAGCGTCGCCACGATGGTGTCGATCCAGACGTCGTCCCGAGCCTGGACGATGGGGCGCGCCCAGAACACGGGCAGCCGTTCCCTTTCGATCAGTTCGAATTCCTCCCGCGATAGGCTCCGGATGCCCACGTGCGTCACGGGCACGCCGAGTTCTTTCACGCGGCGCATGACGCAGGCATGCGACAGGCATTTGCCTTTATAGCTGTCCCGGAGATCGGTGTGAGCGTCGATCTGCAGAACGGAAAGCGGCCCTGCCGCGGCCCGCGCGGCCTTCACCAGTGGGAACGTGACCGTGTGCTCGCCGCCGAATGCCATGCAGAAACGGCCTTTCCGGACGACCGCCAGAGCCGCCTTCTCGATGCGGCCGAGGGCGTCGGCGTCGGAGCCGTCGCGGCAGTCCACGACGGGCAACGTCTGCACGGCCAGGTCCGGCGCGATCTTCAGTTCCTCGTCGAAAAGCTCCACCAGTTCGCTGGCCCGCAGGATGGCGGCCGGGGCTTCCACCGTGCCGTGCGCGAAGCAGGTGGTGCGTTCATAGGGCGCGGGCAGGACCGCATAGGGAGCGTCCGGATTGCCCGTGAATCGAGGATGGTATTCGAGAAACTGCATGAAAGCCACGTCAGGTTTCGAAATAGGTGTAGCCCCGCATGCCGGTTTCGTAGGCCGACATGATCTCGCGGCGGTCCACCGCGGTAATGATGCCTTCGCGCACCGCGCGCTCGGCGGCGTTGCGGACACGGTTGATCATCTCGCGCGGATCGTATTCCACATAGGACAGCACGTCCGCCACGGCGTCGCCGGCGATTTCATGGGTGTATTCCGCCTGGCCGTCCGTGCCGATGCGCACGTGCAGAACGTTCGTGTCGCCGAGGAGGTTGTGGAGATCGCCGAGGGTTTCCTGATAGGCGCCCACGAGGAACACGCCCATGTAGTAGTCCTCTTTGCCGAGTTCGTGCACGGGAAGGGTGGGGCGGATGTCGTGCAGGTCGATGAACTTGTCGATCTTCCCGTCCGAGTCGCAGGTGATGTCGGCCAGCGTGGCCTGGCGCGTCGGCATCTCGCAAAGCCGGTGGATGGGCATGACGGGAAAGAGCTGGTCGATGGCCCAGATGTCGGGGAGCGACTGGAAGACGCTGAAGTTGCAGTAATAGAGATCGGCGATGGCGCTTTCCAGGCCCTGAAGTTCCTCGGGCACGTACTTGCGCTCCTTGTTTTCGGCGGCGATGCGGCAAATGATGTCCCAGAAGACGTTTTCCGCGAACGCGCGCTCCCGCAACGACAGGTTGCCGTGCTGGAAGTGCGATCGGATCTCGTCCCGGTAATAGACCGCGTCGTGGTACCCCTCCTGGAGATTCTTGGAGGAGAGCGATTTCCGCACGTCCATGAGGTTGGCCAGCATGCCGTGATATTCCGCCGGCAGGGTGTCGGTGACGCCGCGCGGCTCGAAACGGCTGGCGTCAAGGACGTTGAACACGAGCACCGAATGGTGCGCCACGGTGGCGCGGCCCGATTCGCTGACGATGGTCGGATGCGGCAGGCCCGCCTCGTCGGCGGCGTTCATGACGACTTCGATGACGTCGGCGGCGTATTCCTGGTCGGTGTAATTCCGGCTGGAGGCGAAATTGGTGTGGGAGCCGTCGTAGTCCACGGCCAGGCCGCCGCCAATGTTGAGGAAGCGCATGGCGGCGCCCTCGCGGGCCAGCTCGACGTAGAAGCGGCACGCCTCCAGCAGGGCGGAGCGGATGTTGCGGATGTTCGAGACTTGCGAGCCGAGATGGTAATGCAGCATCTGCAGGCAGTCCTGCATCTGCTCCTGCTTCAGACGGTCGATGATGTCGATGAGCTGCGAGGAGTTCACGCCGAACATGCTGCGGTCGCCGCCGGAGCCGTCCCAGTGGCCGCCGGCGCGGCTGGAGAGCTTGACGCGCACCCCGAGGGTGGGGCGGATGCCGAGCCGGGCCGCCCGGGTCAGGAGCAGGGGCAGTTCGTCGGGCATTTCGATGACGAGGATGGTCTGGAGCCCCATTTTTTTGGCGTAGAGCGCCAGGTCGATGAACTCCTCGTCCTTGTAGCCGTTGCAGATGATGAGCGCCTGCGGATCCTCGGTGCAGGCGATGGCCGCCATGAGCTCCGCCTTGCTGCCCGCCTCGAGGCCGTGGTGATATTTTTTGCCGAACTCCACGATTTCGCGGACCACCAGGTGTTGCTGGTTGACCTTGATGGGATAGACGCCGCGGTAGTCGCCCTTGTAGTTGGCGTCGCGGATGGCGTTGTTGAACGCTTCGTAGAGCTGTTCGATGCGGGACGACAGAATGTCGGCGAAGCGGAAAAGGACGGGCAGGGTCAGGCCCCGGGCCTTCAGGCCGGCGATCAGTTCCATGAGGCTGGTGGCGGTCTCGCTTGTTGCGCCCCGCGGCTTCACGATCACGTTGCCGTTGTCGGCGATATCGAAGTAGCCCAGGCTCCAGTTGCGGATGCCATACAGATCGGCGGAATGCGACGGCGTCCAGCGAACGAGCACTTCAGGCTTCACCTCGACCTCCTTTTGTTCTGGGGGATAAAATAAGAGTTGAGCCCGCGCAGTCAACAGAAACCTGAAAAATATTTTTCGCCTCTAAGGCTTTTCGCCGACCCAACCCGCTATTTTCCCGATTTTCCGCTTTGGGGTCCGGCGGTAGATTGCGCGCAGGTTGAGGAGGGTGGCCAGGGCGATCGCACCTGCATCGATCCTGCCCAGCTCCGATCCGCCGGCGGGGCTGCGTTCGTTCAAGCGGCGCAACGCCGGCTGACGTCCATCGCGGTGAAATCAACGGCAGTGAGGAGGAGGCATTCATGAAAGGCAACGACGCATTGATCGAAACGCTGAACGGATTGCTGGCCGACGAATTGACGGCGATCAACCAGTATGTCGTGCATTCGGAAATGGCCGAGAACTGGGGCTACGGCAAACTCAAGAAAACGGTGCGCGCCCGCTCGATCGTCGAAATGAAGCACGCCGAAAAGTTGATCGAGCGGATTCTGTTTCTGGAAGGCATGCCGAAGGTCAGCGAACTCAACACGATCGCCATTGGCTCGGACATTCCCCGCCAGCTTTCCAACGATCTGGCGGCCGAGATGTCCGCCGTCAAGCACTACAACAAGGCCATCGTCGCGGCGGCCAGCGCCGGCGATTATGCGACCCGGGAAATCCTGGAGCACATCCTTCAGGATGAAGACGCCCATGTGAACGAACTCGAGGAAAAACGGGATCAAATCGGGCAGATGGGCATCCAAAACTTCCTGGCGACGCAGGCCGGCGAATAACCCGGAGGGGGCCATACCATGAGCGTAATCAAGACTCCATTTGTCGGCGGTTTTGTGGCGGGGGCGATGCTGGCCACGGTGGTGGCCACGTCGGTCGCGGCGACCTTGGACACCCTCTGGAAAAAGAAGGATGTCACCCCCGTCTGCTTTGTGAAAGCCGATATGAACGCGTTTGTGCCCATCGCTGGGGACGATTTCGGGATTCGCTGGGAGAAGGACGAGGTCAAGCCGATGTGCGAGGTGAAGGCGGCTTTCGGACGATTCGAGCCCCTCCATGGCCAGGCGATGGATCTTCGCTGGGAACAGCAGGATGTCAAGCCGTTCATCTCCGTGCGGCCGGATCGGGGCGGTGAGTTTTCGCCGGTCTATCGGTAAATCTGCGGGCTTGTCGTCCGACACTGCGACTGTCGCGGCTTGATAAACCCTGAGAGCGAGGACGTCATTTTTGAATTCTCCTTTTGCGGGCAATGGCGTATAAACCGGACTCGGGCGCAAAGAATCGTCCGCTGCGCCGGCCAGCGTTTGGTTGCAACGTAATCCCAGGAGAACCGCGATGACTTCCGCCGAACCGCAGACTGTGACGGCCAGTCCTGGTCCCGCGGATGCCCTCATATCCCGGCGCATCGTCGCTTTGTGTCTGCTGGTCCTGTTCGCCGGTCTCTGGGATCATGATTTGTGGACGCCGGATGAGCCGCGGGAAGCCGCCATCGCCCTGGAGATGAGCCGGTCGGGCGACCTGATCGTTCCCCGCCTGGCGGGCGAGCCGTTTGTCGAGAAACCGCCGCTGGCCTATATCGCCGGCGCCGGCATGCTGCGGCTGTTCGGCGATATCCTGGGGCCCGTCAAGGCGCTCCGGCTCCTATCCGCATTATGGGGGTTGGGAAGCATCCTCATGGTCTATCTGATGGGATTGCGTTTGCTGGGACGCGAGCGCGCCTGGATCCCCGCTTTGATCATGGCCACGATGCCCGGATTCGTGATGTTGAGCCATCGGATCCTCACCGATAACGCCCTCCTGTTTTTTGTCACGGCGGCCTGTTGGGCGCTTCTGGAGGCCTATGAAGGAGGGCGAATCAAGTGTCTGGCCATGGCCGGCCTGTTTGCGGCGGGCGCATTCTGGGTGAAAGGCATCGTTGGCGTCCTGATCATCGGGCTGGCCTGGCTCGGCCTCTTTGTGCCGTGGATGGCACGCCGAAGGAACGCGCCCGCCGAGACGCCACATGACGGGACCCTCTTGTGGCATGGCGTCGGGCTGGCCGTTTTTCTCGCGGCAATCGGCTTTTGGATGCGCAAATTCTATGTGCAGGGCGGGCCGGAGTTGTGGAAAGAATGGTTCTGGATGAATCATTTCGGCCGGTTCAGTGGCACGGCCGAAACCCTCGGACATCATCGCAAGCCGCTTTACTATCTTCCGATTGTGCCCTTGATGATTCTGCCCTGGCTGGCGGCTTTCATATCGGGTTTGAAGCGTCTGGCCGCGTTCACCCGCGATCCGTCGTTTTCCTGGTCCTGGTTTCTCTGGCTGTGGGGGATCGGCGGGCTGGTCCTGTTATCGCTGTCGGCGACCAAACGGGACATTTATTTGTGCGTGCTGTATCCGGCCTGGGCGTTGATGACCGCCCTGGCGTTGCGGGATACGATCCAGACATGGGTCCGGCGCGCGATGGAATTCTGGAGCCTGCTGTGCGCATTGGGTTTTGTCGTGGTGGGGGCGTTGCCATGGCTTATCCGCCTTCTCGAGACCCTGTTGAAGGCCGACTGGGGCGTGCTGTCGGGGATTGGATTTTTGGAGTGGAAAACGGCCCTTCTCCTGTCCATCGTCGGGTTGGGGGTGAGCCTCATGCTGTACCGGATTCGCCGCCGGCGTTTGCTGGCGGGTTTTTTGGCCGCCACGGCCTTCTTTTATCTGGTGGCGCTGGCGGTGCTGCATCCCGCGCTGGACCGCCTGAAAAGTTATCAGGAGGCGTTCAGGGCGTCCGCCGCCGCCGTCATAGAGAACGGCGCGAGCCGCACGGCGCTCTGGAATGCCGATGAAACCACGCGGGCGGGTCTGTATGTCTATGCCAACATGATCCTGCCCGAGTTGCCGGATGCGGATGCGCTAAGAAAAGTGATGCAAGGGCAGGACAACCGGTATAAACTGATTCTCGTTTTGGGAAAAAAAGATCGAAAAAAAGAGGCCATGTTTTCGGGGGGACGGATTGTTTTCGAGGCGCCGATGGGACCCCGGCGAATTCTCCGTCTCATCGCTGCCGAGCCCCCAATGCGTTAATGCCGGATCGGAGTGAGGCAGGCAGAGCGTAGGCTGTAATATACGGCAGGCCGGTCAGCCAGCCGCCTTTGTTAAGAAGCTACGGCGGGCCAAGGGAATGGCTGTGAAGTAGGTCGGGCATTCCTGCCTGACCCGAGTCTTTGCTGAATAATGCCATATGCGTAAGGATTTTCTTCCATTTTCGAAGCCCGAATTTTCCGAGGCCGACATCCAGGCCGTCGGGGACGTGTTGCGCTCCGGTTGGATCACGACGGGCCCGCACGCCGCGAAGTTCGAGGAGGAGTTCGGCGCCTACACGGGCTGCAAAGGGGCGGTGGCGCTCGTGTCGGCCACGGCCGGCATGCACGTGGCGCTCACAGCCTTGAAGATCGGGCCGGGCGACGAGGTGATCACCCCCGCCATGACGTGGGTTTCGACCGCGAACCTCATCGTGCTGGCGGGGGCGACGCCCGTGTTCGTGGATGTGGATCGCGACACCCTGATGATCCTTGCGGATCGGCTGTCGTCCGCCGTGACGGAGAAAACCAAACTGATCGTGCCCGTCCATTATGCCGGGGCGCCGGCGGACCTCGCGCCGATCCGTTCGTTGGCGGCCGGACGTGGAATTCCGTTGATCGAGGATGCCGCCCATGCCGCCGGCACGGAATACCGGGGCGAAAAGGTGGGCGCGCGCGGCACGTCCATCTTCTCGTTTCATCCGATCAAAAACATGACGACGGGCGAGGGCGGCATGGTGTGTTCGGACGACCCGGCCTTTCTCGATCGCATCCGCCGCCTGAAGTTTCACGGTCTGGGCGTGGACGCCTTCGACCGTCAGATGCAGGGACGTTCCCCCCAGGCGGAGGTGATCGAACCGGGCTACAAGTATAACCTCACCGACATCGCCGCCGTGCTCGGGCGCCGGCAGTTGGCCCGGCTGGATGAGTTCAACCGCCGCCGCACGGAACTGGCCATGCTGTATCGCGAGGCATTCGCCGCCGTTCCCGAGGTGATT
The DNA here is from genome assembly GCA_016199105.1 of Lentisphaerota bacterium. GTDB lineage: Bacteria > Verrucomicrobiota > Kiritimatiellia > JAAZAB01 > JAAZAB01 > JACQHI01. Next base: position 9,804 of record JACQHI010000261.1, read on the forward strand.
CCGCTCCGGGATCCGCCGTATCCGCACCGGCATGCCTGGCATCTGTTCATCGTCAGGCTGGACGTGGACCGCGCCGGCATGGACCGCGATACGTTCATGGGCGAGCTGAAAAAGCGCAATATCGGCAGCGGCCTGCATTTCCGGGCCATCCATCTTCAGAAATATTTCCGGGAAACCCTGGGCTTCAAGCGGGGCCTCCTGCCGAACACCGAATGGAATTCGGACCGGATATTGTCCCTCCCGCTTTTCCCCGGCATGACGCCCGAAGATGTCGGCGATGTGGTGACAGCGGTAAAAGAGGTTCTGGCGTCCAGAAAGTAAGGAATAAGGTCATGAGCAGTCCCCTGTCGGTTTCGATCGTGATCCCGGTTTTCAATGAGGCGTCGAATCTGGACGAACTGCTCCGCCGCACGCTCGCGGTTGCCCGCGCGCTGGGACGTGCCTTCGAGATCGTTCTCGTGGATGACGGCAGCGCCGACGCCTCGTCCGACATGATCACCCGGTCCGCCGCGGACCATCCCGGTGAAATCGTGGCGGTCCTCCTGAACCGCAACTACGGCCAGCACGCCGCCGTGATGGCGGGTTTTGCCCAGTCGAAGGGTGACATGGTGATCACACTCGACGCCGATTTGCAGAATCCGCCGGAGGAGATCCCGAAGCTGGTTGGCGCCATGGAACAGGGCCATGACGTGGTGGGCTCGGTGCGAGTGCCCCGGCACGATCCGCTTTTCCGGCGCCTGTCGTCGTTTCTGATCAACCGGATCACGGCCCGCGTGACGGGAGTGATGATGCACGATTACGGCTGCATGCTCCGGGCGTACCGCCGGCACATCGTGCAGGCCATGTTGCAGTGCAACGAGCGCAGCACGTTCATCCCGGTCCTGGCCAACAGTTTTGCGCGGAAGACCACGGAAGTCGAGGTGAGCCATGCCGAGCGGCATGCCGGAACATCGAAATACGGCGTCTGGAAACTGATCAACCTCCAGTTCGACCTGCTTACGGGGATGACGACGTTTCCGCTGCGCATGCTCAGCGCCTGGGGGCTTTTGGTTTCCTTTTTCGGCGTGGGGTTCGGCGTCCTGATTCTCATCCTGCGTTTCTTATGGGGGCCGGAATGGGCGGCCCAGGGCGTATTCACGCTTTTTGCGATTCTCTTCATCTTCGTCGGCGTCCAGTTCGTGGGCATGGGGTTGCTGGGCGAATACATCGGCCGGACCTATCATGACGTCCGGGGCCGCCCGCGCTATTTCGTCTCCTCCGTCCAGGGCCAAAGCCGCCTGCCGTGAGGGCGGGGGATAGGCTGTAGGGATTTTACTATGAATGGCGCAGGGGGCGAGTTGGGAACAGAATGGAAGAGCAACGATGGTAGGGCGCGCTCGCCGAGCGCGCCGCAGTTCATCGTGAACGATTCACCGTGAACGGCGGTTTCGGTCCGGCCTTCGTGCCAGAAGGCTTTGCTTCGGCGGAGTAGGCCGAAACCGCCCTACCCAAACGATATTCATTCGATGACGCATATCATCCTATTGATATGAGATCATATGCGTCGATTTTTAAGCATAAGTTGTGTGCTATCAACGACCTGATTGATGGTTTCCTCGCTCCAATTATGATGGCGGGATGATATTTTTGACGCATAAGAAATTCTGCAATGAGAAGATAATGAGGAGAATCGTAAAAGGATCTATTGCGGTCGCACTCTTCGGGATTGCCCTCGTCATCCTGTCAGCGCGTGCCTTAATTGCGCACGGATATGAAGCTCCCATTGCGCCGGCCCCGTGTGACTTCTCGGCGCTGATTTGTTTCTGTCTCGGCTGTCTCATCGGCGGCGTGGGCGTAGTGGTTCTTGTGTTGACCTTGTTGGTCCGATTTGTGAAAAAGAGAAGACGAAATGGTGCAGAACACGCCAGTGCAACCTAGATCGCGTCCCGCTCGCAGGTTGACTGGCAACGTTCGGATTGAGAAAAAAAGGCTGCGGTCTGAACCTTTCCCGGAGGAGGCATCATGAGCGATTCCGATGGCGTTCTTCTGCCGCATGGCGGCTATGAGCATCTGCGCAGCTACAAGGTGGCGGAGGCGGTCTATGACGCTACGATCGTCTTTTGCGACCGGTTTATCGATAAGCGTTCGCGTACGCACGATCAGATGATCCAGGCGGCGCGTAGCGGCGTTCGCAACATCAGCGAGGGCAGCGGCGCGGCGGCGACCTCGCGCAAGACCGA
>JACQHI010000266.1 GCA_016199105.1 Lentisphaerota bacterium
CCCAATGCTGACGGTGGAACATCCGGTTGCCGGCCCGCCTCGACCGCGGGTCTGGCTGGACGTTGACCTGGGCAAGATCCGGGCCAATTTCAGGGCGGTCCAGCAACACGTCGCGCCCTGCAGGGTCATGGCCGTGCTCAAGGCGAATGCCTATGGGCTTGGGGTGGGGCCCATCGCGGCGACCTTGAAGGAGGCGGGGGCTTACGGCTTCGGCGTGGCGGAACTCCGGGAAGCCCTGTCCATCAAGGCGCTGGGCCTGCCGGTGCACATCCTGGGCGGATTGATTGACGAGGAAATCCCCGCCGTGGTTCGCGAAGGGATCGTCGCGCCGGTGACCGATCCGGACATCGCCCGCAGCCTCAGCGCGGAGACGGTCCGGCAGGGGCGCGCGGTGGACTGTCATTTCAAGGTGGATACGGGCATGGGGCGGCTGGGCATCCTCTATGCGGATGCCGAACGGGTCATTCGGGAAGCGGCGGCGCTTCCCGGGCTGCGCTGCGCCGGGCTCTATTCCCATTTTCCCTATGCCTATGGCGATATCGATTTCTCCCAAAACCAGGTCAAACTGATGACGGATCTCGTGGAGCGGCTGCTCCGGGCGGGCATCGAGTTTCAATGGCGGCACATCGCCAACAGCGATGGGATCAACAACATTGATTCGTCATTTCAACCGCCGTTCAATCTGGTGCGAACGGGCATCAATCTCTATGGCGCCTTCGATCTCGAGGGGCGCCAGGCCATTTCGCTCCAGCCGGCCTTGACCTTGAAAACGCGTCTGATCGCCGTTCGGGAACTGCCCGCCGGCGCCACCATCGGCTATGGCCGGACCTACCGGCTGGCGCAGCCCCGACCTCCCGGAGAGTCGGGGCGGGTGGGCACCATCTCGATCGGCTATGCGGATGGTTTGCCGCTGGCGATGTCGAACTGCGGTTCGGTCTTGATTCGCGGCTCGCGATGTCCCATCGTCGGGCGCGTCTCCATGGATTACACCACGGTCTCGCTCGACAAGGTTCGGGACGCCCGCGTGGGAGACGAGGTCGTCTGCCTGGGCGACGGCATCACGATCAAGGAATGGGCGAAATTCAAAGGAACGATGTCATACGACATCATCTGCTCCATCGGCCATCGCGTGGAACGGCGGTATCACGGATGAAGGGCGCAGGCTGTAAGGGGAGCGTGTTCAGTGTTCAGTTGCCAGCGTTCAGCCGGTCGCCGACCGAAAACCGATGGAGGGCGGCAGGCCCTGCCGCCGTGGTCGGGAAGCGGCGATGGAGCCCATCGCCCTCCAAAAATCTTTATTGCACGTGATTTCAAATAACTGCGCAGTAACGATTAATTCCAAAACAGGAGCATACGTCATGATCCGGGATTTGATTCTCAAAAACAGAACCTGCCGTCGGTTCGAACAGGCCCACCCCATTCCCCTGTCCGCCTTGCGCGCGTTGGCGGATCTGGGCCGGCTCTCGGGGTCCGGGGGAAACATGCAACCGCTGGCCTACGTCCTCTGCGCGGATGCCCGGACCAACGCGAGAATTTTTCCCACGCTGGCCTGGGCCAATTATCTGAAACCGTGGCCGGGTCCCGCCGAAGGCGAGCGCCCCTCCGCCTATATCGTCATGTTGGTGGACACCGCCATCAGCCAGGGGGGCGAGACCGACGCGGGCATTGCCTGTCAAAGCATGCTCCTGGGCGCCACGGAACAGGGGCTGGCCGGCTGCATGATCGGCTCCGTGAATCGGCAGGCGCTCCGGGCCGTCCTCGACATCCCCGAACGCTACACGATCATGCTCGTGATCGCGCTGGGCAAACCCGCGGAAAAAATCGTCCTGGAAGACGTCAAGGCGGACGGCAGCATCCGTTACTGGCGGGATGCCCAACAGGTGCATCACGTGCCCAAGCGCGCCCTCAAAGATATTGTGGTGCGCGAGATCGGTCCGGCGTAAGGCGGAGCACGGCCGGAACTTCCGTGATTCGACCGGCTTCAAAAGAGGTCCCATTCGGAGATGGGACCCACGTAGGTCCCGACTCCGATCGGGACCCGTCTGACGTCCCATTCGGACGTGAGTCCCGTTGGGCCAACGCCCCTCACGGGAGATGGGACCCACGGCAGGCCGTCCGTGTCGAAAAAAACCATAAATAAACATGGATTTTTCGCCCGAAAAATTCAAGAATGCCTGCCTGACTTTTCAACCGTGCTTTCCTCGCCAGCCGCCCCGATCCGGATCGGGGCGGCTGGCAGCTTGGTAAACATGGTGGGTGTAGCTCAGTTGGTTAGAGCGTCAGATTGTGGATCTGAAAGTCGCGGGTTCAACTCCCGTCACCCGCCCCAGCTTCGGATTCGGCCGGCAATTCCGTGCAGTCATGTCGCGTCTGTTGAACAGCGAAGCGCCCCAAGACGAATCTTTCGGGTCTTCCGCGTTGTGGATCGGCCGGGAGCGTCACGCCAATTCGGCGGCCAAGTTCTGGTCGTCCCTGCTGGATGAAATCGTCGCGGATTATCCCGTTTGCGATGCCCTGCGCATGGAGGCGCTGACGGAAACCGCCCTTTCCCGCGACTTGCTGTTTCCGGAAACCCTTCTCCAGAAGGACATGGACGTCTTGGAACACGGGAATTTCCGGGAGGCCATGCATAAAGCCGTGGAGGAACTGAATCTCTACGGCCTGCCCGGGGCCGTCGGCATCCGGTTGTTGAGCGGCGACAGGGAAATTCTGGCCCGGGAATTGCCGATGGATTGCATGGACGCCGAGCTTTTCCCCTACATGGTCGTCTGGCTCCTGGAGTGGGCGGGTGTCGAGCCGCGACAATGGAACGATGAAACGGTCAAGGGCCGCCTGGCGGCGGATGACCGGCGCCGGCAATATACGCTGGATTTTGCGCTCGACAGCATCCACGTGAGTGAGGGATTGTATCGCCGGATTCTGTCGGTGGAGTTCAGTCGCGAAACGCTGGCACAGCCGTGACGGTGGCCGGCCATGCGGTCTCGCGTAGGTCCCATCTCC
>JACQHI010000031.1 GCA_016199105.1 Lentisphaerota bacterium
CTGGAGGTCTGTGTCCGCCATCAAAACGTAGAACTCCGGTCGCTTTGGGCGGCATGATCGCACCGAATCGCAGATGCGCCCCTCGGACAGGTCCTGGCCGGCGGCTTTGTGGCCGTCGGCTCGGGCAAGCGAACCTTCGACACACGGATTTTAAAAACGGGCTGAATCCATCACCGTTTCCCGTGGCCTAAAGCAGTGTTCTGGCCCAGGAACAGTGAATCGAACTTGCCTGTTGGTTTTGCCCCCAGTTCCTCAAATATCAACTGGCACACGCAAGTTTTTCCAGGTTCCAATATTAGCGTGTAAGGGCCGAAGTTCATCATTTCCAGCGTAATTGTGCCGTGAAAGCCACAATGTATCGTCGGGGCTGTCATGTGAACGGTAAGCCCGAGTCGAGCGTAACTGCTGCGGCCTTCAATCCTGGCTGCCAGCTTACTGCCGAAACTCAGATCAATTTCTTCGAGTGTCTTTGCCAGGACAAATTGATTGGGCTTAATCCGAACGGTGCCATCCCGTTCGGGGGGAAGGTTTTCCACGTATTGTTGACAGTCGGTCACTTTGATAGTAGACAAATTCATCGCCGTATCCACTCCTGGACTCGGCTTTTTCCATAAAAGAAACTCGTGCCCGATACGAAGATCGAGCGCAGACGGGGCATATTGCAACGCTTCCGGGCTCGGCTTGATCCTGATTTTGCCCCCTTGAACCGCCTTCCGAATCTGTTGATTCGAGAGTATCATGACGGCCGTCGTACGGACGACTTGCGAACGATTATCGTCGGACCATTCGCAAAGGTAGGTTGCGGAAGGACGACAGCCACGGCGTCCCCTTTTTTGCCGATTTGCACGGCGTGCACGAAACTGTTCGACCCGTGTTTGGTGAAACAGGACTTGTCCGCGAAAAATCTCGCGTCCGTCCCATCGGCCATCTTCACGGTAGCACAATATTCGGTTTGAAACATCCCCTGTTCAACGGAACATTCAAGCTGACATTTTACTGGGTTAGCCATGCTCCATCTCCTTATTGAATGTAAATTTCTCCCAACCTTACTTAAAAAGCTAAAAAAGTATTAAGGCGGCTGGGTGTCGAAAGCAAGCCTGTTTTTGGTTTAAAATCAACCGGGAAACACAAGGGGGCCGAAATTCTTGGTGTTTTTTCACGTTTTCTTCTCAATCCTTTGAGTTCGCGATCCTTAGTCCGCTCCACGAGGCCGGTGGCCTTCGAGCCATAGGACCGATGCCCCGTCATCAAACGCTCTGCCGAAGATTGTACGTCCAGCGCGCCTGCTGTCCATCAAAAAATCGGGCACAGGGCAATGCCCGATCGGGGTCAGCCAGCCGCCTTCGCTCTAAAGCTACGGCGGGCCAAGGGAATGGCCGACCTACTTCGATGCATTTCTCCGACTGACCCACACGACACAGGAGCAGCGCGCATTTCGTAGTTTAACTGAATTATGTAGAGTAAAGCACGGACGACACGGAGGTCGTCCCTCCAAAACGCGGTTTGCCGGCCGCCTTCGCGCATTGCAGGCAAAATGATTCTGTCATCAATGATTTTGTCGCAATGATAGGTTTTGCTCCCGCCAGGCTGATCGGCTACAGTCTATCCGTCTGACCTGTCCGCCATCTTGTCCTCCGTCTTGTCCGCCATAGCTCCCGGAGTGTCGGCGGAAGCCTTGGAGAAGGCGGAAGCCCGCCATTGGCGGGCGACGGCGGAACAGCCAACCTGCAGGAGACATTTCATGCCGGATAAATTCGTGATTCCCAGTCCCAAGCCCGGTCCTTACGTCCTTGGCCCGGACTCGCAACGCCAGCCGGACGTGCCGCGGGGCGCCGTCACCAAGATGGAATGGCGCAGCACAATCTTCCCCGGCACGTGGCGCGACTATTACGTCTATGTCCCGGCCCAGTATACGCCGGAGTCGCCCGCGAATGTCATGATCTTCCAGGACGGCTGGGCCTACGCGAACGAGGAGGGTGACGTCCGCGCCCCTATCGTCTTCGATAATCTGATCCACCAGCGCAGGCTGCCGGTGACCCTCGGCATCTTCGTCAATCCCGGATATTTTCCGCCCGTGGCCGAAGGCAAGGAACCGGTCAGCAACCGCAGTTTCGAGTACGACACGCTCAGCGACCAGTATTCCCGGTTCATCCTGGAGGAGATCCTGCCGGCGGTCGGCGGACAATACCGGCTGACGCAGGACGCCCGCGGCCGGGGACTCTGCGGGGCGAGTTCCGGCGGGATCTGTTCCTGGACCGTCGCGTGGGAGCGGCCCGACGCCTTCAGCAAGGTCATCAGCCACGTGGGCAGTTTCGCCGACATCCGCGGCGGGCACGTTTACCCGACCCTGATCCGCAAGACACCGCCGAAGCCGATCCGCGTCTTTCTCCAGGCCGGGTCTAACGATCTGGACCGCGCCTGGGGAAACTGGCCGCTGGCCAACCTGGAGATGGCCGCGGCCCTGAACTTCGCCGGGTACGATTACCGCCTCGAGTACGGCGACGGGGCACACGACTACAAGCATGGCGGAGTGACCCTACCCGAGTCGCTGGCCTGGTTATGGCGCTGACCGCCCGGGAACGAAACTGTTTTCGCAGCAAAAAGGCTTAAAGCGGGTAATGCCTGCGCAATCCAACAAAAACAACTTCGACAAAATCATTGATATCAAAATCATTCCCGCTGCGATAGCTGCAGGCGGGTCGTGCACCTGTGCTTTTAATGATTTTGCCACAAATGATTCTGTCATATCCAATCTGATTCGCCATCATGAGCGCGCAAACCAAACGAGTTTTGAGCCGGTTGAAGAAACTGGGGGATCCCGCTATCGCGGCGCATTCCCGGACATTCTTCAAGACCGGGAAGGGCGGCTACGCGGAGGGCGACCAATTTCTCGGCATCCGGGTTCCCGTTCTCAGAAAATGCGCCGGAGAACACCTGGATCTGCGACTGACAGACACGCTGGAATTGCTGAAGTCCCCTCTCCATGAAGCCCGGTTGCTGGCCTTGCTGATATGGATCGCCCAATACTCCCGAAGCAACAGCGCCGGACAAAAGGCGCTCTACCACGCCTACCTGGGTCATACAAAATACATCAACAACTGGGACCTGGTCGATTGCTCGGCGGAGCATATCGTGGGCGCTCACCTGTCTGACAAAGACAGGAAACCCCTGTACCGGCTGGCGCGCTCACGGAGTCTGTGGGAACGCAGAATCAGCGTCTTGGCCACGTTTCACTTCATCAAGCAGGGCGACTTCGCGGAAATTCTGGCCATCGCCCGATTGCTGCTGCGCGACCCGGAGGACCTGATCCACAAAGCGGCGGGCTGGATGCTGCGCGAGGTGGGCAAACGGAATCTGGCCGCCGAGAAGGCGTTCCTGGCCCGGCACACCGGGAACATGCCGCGCACCATGCTGCGCTATGCCATCGAGCGATTTCCCGAACGCGAGCGACAAGCCTACCTGCAAGGAATCCAATGCAAGGACTGCGAACGCGTGTTCGTCCCGAGGAATGCGTAAAACAGGAACGGCGGCTGTGGCCAACCGCCCTCCATTTCAAGATCATGAGAAACAAAGAGCCTGCTAAAACAGTCTGCCGTGGCGGCCGCGCCGTTGGGTTGGCGGCGGCGGCGCTCGTTTCCGCGGTTGTGCTGGGAAGCTATGGGGCGGCATTTCACGGGGACATCCATCGTTTCTTCAGAATAGGCGCTCTTCTTCCCCATTCCCCCTACCTCACGGTGGAGAAAGAGGCGCTGGCGGATGGAGAGTTGGGCTATGATGGGCAGTTGTTTCTCGCCATCGCCCTGGATCCCCTTCTCCTGAATCCACGATCGGTTGCGGCGCTCGATAATCCGCGATACCGATATCGCCGCATAGCCTTTCCTTTGTTGGGATACGCGCTCGCCCTGGGACAGCGGGCGGTGGTTCCGTACGCACTCGTGATCGTCAATGCGTTCGCCTTCATTGGCCTTGTCGTCGTTGTCTCAAGGCTTTTCACGGCCCGGAATGAATCGCCGCTCCCCGCGCTGCTGGTGTTGGCTGTGCCTGGCTTCTGGGTCTCCTTGCTGCTGACAACCGCCGATCTGCTCGCCGCGCTTCTGCTTGTCCTGGCGCTGTCTGCCTGTATCCGGAAAAAATACTGGGAGGTCGCGGGATGGTATGCCCTCGCGGCGCTCACGCATGAGACCCTGCTGGTTGTGATTGGATCGTTGGCGATTCCTCTCCTGCTCAACAAGCGAATCAAGCAGGCGGCCATCCTGTCGCTCGGCGCTATTCCCTGCCTCTTGTGGAACCTCTTTGTTCTGATCCGGATTCCAGCCGCCGGAAGTACGTCCGGCGTTTTCGAGAATTTTGCCCTTCCCGGAAAGGGAATCGCCGACAAGTTTTTTGCCGTGTGTCAGGCCCCCCTGGGACTCAAAGGGCTGTTCGATGCGTCCGCTTTCGCTTTCCTCTGTTTAAGCTTCTGCCTGCTCATGGCCTGCGCGTGGCGCGAGCGACGACGCGCCATTGTCCTGCCCTGCGCACTGGTCTATCTCGGCTTCTTTCTGTTTGCGAAGATGCAGATCCTCTCCTACTATCTGGATTTCCTTCGCGTATTCGCGCCTGCACTGCTTCTGCTTGTTGTCGGCCTCGCGATGGACTCCAAACAGCGGTTGATCAAACCCGTTCTGCTGGTCTGGTCAGTGGTGAGCCTTGCCTTTGTCGGCGCCTATTCGCTGGGATTCATATGAGCCCTATATTTCACGGGCGGATTTTCGCCCGGGAAATATGAGCTGTTGCGGAATGCGGCAGGCTGCTGCGGTTTCCGACAGAAGACGGAGGGGCCTATCCCGGTCAGGACAGGGGCGGGTGGCGGTCATTTCATTTATTATCGTCTGTCGGCGGCGGTCGCTTTCACGCGTTTTCCCCTTGTAAAACAAGCATTTTCCCTGCCACGCCCCCTCGGAGGCAAGTCCGGCTCCTCCCCCATGGCACGAAAGTTGGCACAGTTGCTGCTCCTACTTTCCTCCGTTGTGAAACAGATACCGAAAACAGCGGCAATAAAGGAGAAAACAGCATGAACTTCGAAACCAAACTGACAACGGAATTCGGCCTTGGCCAACAGCTCAATCTCGCCCCCCAACTCCTCCAGTGGCTCAAATTGCTTCAATTGCCCACCGCCGACCTGTGCACGCTGGTCCGTCAGGAGATGGAGACCAATCCCTCTCTGGAAGACGAAGACTCAGACGGCGGAGATGAAACGGACGCGGATGCCGAGCCGGTGATCGCCGAAACGGACTTTGCCGCGGAACCCACCTCTTTCGACGACAAGGATATCGGGGAAAAGTTCGAAATGCTGGGCGAATGGGACAACGACTGGCAGAAGGAGTCCGGCCCCTCCTCACAGCCGGCCTCGTCCGACGACGAGGAGAAGCGCCAGTTCATGATGGACTCGATCAGCGCCCGCACGACACTGGTGGAACACCTGCTCGGACAGTTGACCGTTTCAACCATGGCCCAGGAGGATCGCCCCCTGGCGGAACTGCTGATCGGTTCCCTCGATGAGCGCGGCTATCTGGCGACCCCGCCGGCGGAACTCGCCGCCGCCGCCGGCATACCGGTGGAAAAACTGGAAGCCGTCCTGTCCGTTGTCCAGACCTTCACCCCGGCCGGCATCGGCGCGCGCGACCTTCGCGAATGCCTGCTACTTCAGATACCGGATGCGAAGAGCCTGGACGCGACCGTGGTCCGCGATTATCTCGAGGCCCTCGGCCGCGGACAAACGGCCGAAATCGCGGACGTGATCGGCGTCACGGAAGAGGAGCTGCTGGAAGCGCGGGACCGGATCGTCCAGATGAATCCCGCGCCCGGCCGGAATTTCACCGACGAACAGACCCGCTACATCACGCCCGATGTCATCCTCCGCAAGGCCGACGGCGACTATGTCGTCGAACTGAACGAGCCCCACCTGCCCCGCCTGCGCATCAGCGCCCATTGCCGGCGGATGCTGGAGTCGAACACGCTGTCGGCCGAGGACATCGCCTACCTGCGCAAGAAGATCCGCGCCGCGTCTTTTCTGATCCAGGGCATCCGCCAGCGCCAGGAAACGATGAAAAAGGTGACCCGCGAAATCCTTTTCCACCAGCGCGAATTTTTCGAGACAACGGCCGGCGCCCTCATGCCGTTGACCATGGCCCGGGTCGCGCAGACCATCGGCGTGCACGAAACGACGGTCAGCCGCGCGGTGTCCAACAAATTCATCGAGACGCCGCGCGGCGTGTTCGAGATGAAATTCTTCTTCCAGGCCGGTTACCAGTGCGATGACGGCTCGGCCCTGATTCCCGCCGCGGTCAAGGAACTCATCACGAACCTGATCAACAACGAGAATCCCGGCCGGCCGCTGACGGATCTCCAGCTCGTCGACGAATTGAAGAAAAAAGGGCTGCACATCGCGCGCCGCACGATGGCCAAATACCGCGAGGAGCTGGGGATTCCCTCCTCGAAGGAACGCCTGTCGTGCAAGCGGAGCGCCTCGGTGGCTCTGGCGAAAGCCCAGGCCATCTTCAGCCCCACCCCGGTTGCCGCGCCGCAACCCTTGAAAATCGCGATCAACGCCTGAGGAAAAACAACCATGAACCGGATTGACACCGCGGCCGATATCTGTTTAAAAACAGAAAGCCGCAATCGCGGTTGGTGGCATGGGATTTGCTTCACGGTTGACGAATGCCTTGTCAACCCGGCGGGTTCCGGCGCGGGACGACGGAGGTCGACATGACGACAACCCATCAGAAAACCGCGCTGATCGTCAAGCTCGGTTATTGCGAGACCTTGGTGCACGAAGCGGGGTTCGTCCCCAGCCTGGGCGATGTGTTCCGTCATACGGTCCTTCTGCATCGTTTTGCGGATCATCGGGTTACGTGGGTCACCAGCGAACCGGTCGTTCCCCTTCTCAAGGACAATCCCCTGATCGCGGAGCTGATCGTTTTCGAGGGGCAGGCCACGGTGGACGCCCTGGCGCGGCGGGAATTCGACACGGTCATCTGCCTGGAAAAAGCGCCGCTCCTTTGCGCCATGGCCGGGAACGTCAAGGCCGGAGAGCGGTTCGGCTTCGGATGGGACGGCAATAATATCCACGCCTATCCCCTGGCGCACGAGGCCCTGGCCATCGCCAACGGCAAGAAAAGCCGTCTCTATATTCAGGATCTTCTGTTCCAACTGATCGGGGCCGTCTGGCAGGGCGAGGATTATCTGCTCGGCTATGCCCCGACGAACAAGCCGGCCTTCGACGTGGGCCTCAATTACCAGGTCGGCACCAAATGGCCCAGCAAAGCCTGGCCCATGGACCATTGGAAAATGCTGGCGACGCTGTGCCGCCGGCAGGGCTGGTCGGTCAGTTGGCAGCAGGGCGCGAAGGACCTGTATCATTACATGGACTGGATTCATTCCTGCCGGACGATCGTCACCTGCGACAGCCTCGGCATGCATCTCGGTCTCGCCCTGAAGAAACAAGTGGTGGCGCTTTTCGGCCCCACGTTCTCCGACAGCATTTACATGTACGGCCGGGGCGTCATTCTCCGCGCCGAGTGCGCCTGCAAGAAAGTCCCCTGCATGCAGCCGGCCTGCGACAACGGGAAATACTGCATGGAAGAAATCCGGCCGGCCGCCATTCTGGGCGCCCTGCGTCATTATCTGCCGGCGAAGGCGAAGCGCCGCGCCGCGGCGCGAGCCCTCCGCGAGCCGACGGAACACTGCCCTGCCCTGGCGGCCGTTCCCGCGCCATGAAACCCCAGACCTCCATCACGCCTTCTCCTGTGCCGGGCACAACCGCCGCGGCAACCGCCGCCGCGCCCGCGGGTCCGGCCCTGCCCTCCACGTACAACTATATCGGCGTGTTCCTGACGTTCCGCTGCCCCTTCCGCTGCTCGTTTTGCATCAACCGTTTCCACGGCAACACCGTGATGCAATACAAGGAAATCCCCGGCCGCGACTGGCTCGCCTTCTTCGACACGCTGGAGACCCGCAACGTGCCCATCACGTTGCAGGGCGGCGAGCCCGGCTTGCATCCCGATTTCATCGAGCTCATCAGCGAGCTCAGCCGCACACGGCCCGTGGATATCCTGACCAATCTTGCCTTCAACCTGAAGGCTTTCATCGAACGCGTGGACCCCGCCCGGCTGAACCGCGAAGCGCCCTATGCGCCCATCCGGATCAGCTATCATCCCCATCAATTCACGCTCCAGATGGTGGTCCGCCGGGCGCTGACGCTCCGCAACGCCGGCTTTCGCGTGGGCATCTATGGGGTGACGCATCCGGACCAGGTCGAGGCTATCGAGGAAGCCCGGAAAATCTGCGCCGACCTGGGACTCGATTTCAGGACCAAGCCCTTCCTGGGCCGGCACGAAGGCCGCCTGTACGGCGACTACGCGTTCCCGGACGCCTGCAACGGCCGGCCCTCGCACGTTTGCGAGTGCGCGCCCTCGGAACTCCTGCTGGCGCCGGACGGCAGCATCCACCGGTGCCATCATCATCTCTACGAAAAGCTCCCGCCGCTGGCCCGGATTTCCGATCCGCGGATTGCGCTCAGCGACACATTCAAATCCTGCTCGTATTACGGCGCCTGCAATCCGTGCGACATCAAGGTCAAGAACAACCGTTTCCAGCAGTTCGGCCATGTGTCCGCGCGCATCCGGAATATAAGGCCCCTGCCCTCGCCCGCCGCCGCCAATCGCGCCCACAAATGATTGGCGGAGATTAGCGCCCCGATCTCTCGGAGAGTCGGGGGCGGGCACATCCGGATATTCTCCCGCGAATGATCGCGGGCAAGAAATCAAGCCGTAGCCGGAACAATCCAAACTTGGGTTAGGCCCCGAAACGGTGCAACTATTTCCGCTTCCGCTCGGCAGGGCGAATCCGTCGGCTGACGGATGAGCCGCTCTTCCCCAGACGGCGGGCAGTCTGCTGACATGCCCGCCCTACAAGCATTGGACATTCAGGCCGGTTGTGTTTGCAACTTTATGGTGGCCATGTCGCTTCGACTGACCGCCGGGTTTTGGGGATTTCGCAATCAGCCGGCGCGACCACGCCTGGGCGTGGTAAACAAGAACGTCGCGCCCTACCAACTTTGAAATTCCTTGGCATTAAATTAGGCCCCGCAGCGGGGCAACTTTTACTTTAATCAACGGTTTTTTTGAGTATATTACCCCCATGGAATTCGTCAGCGGTCATATCAAACTCCGAGACATCTTCC
>JACQHI010000255.1 GCA_016199105.1 Lentisphaerota bacterium
ATGGAAGAACAGCAGGCTCGTAGCGCCTGCTGTACTGCAGCCTGCAAACACGCCATGGAGGGCGAGGCTGCGCCGAGCCGCGAGCAGGAAATGGGCATGGATTGTGAAAAATCAAGCGCAGTCCCAACCTTCCACTCATGCGTCCAGCAGCGCCGGAAACGGGCACTCGCGACAGCCCGAACGATCGTTGAGGCAATAGTCGTGAACAATCTGCAGCAGGCCCTGCTGGCGAAGGCCCGTCCGGTACAAGGCGCGGTTGAAGTCCGGCCCCAACAAACCATGAGCCGCCTGGCGCACGAGGCTGTTCTCCTCTTCGACCGGCAGGTTTCCCAACCAAGCGGCGGCGCCAGCGGCCGGCAAGGTTCCCTGCGCGGCGAAGAACGGAAGCAAGACGTTGGTCAACAGGGCGGACGCCCGGTCCTCCCCCAGAATGCCCACCGGCTTGGGCAGACGCCGGCCCAGCAGACTGAGATGGTGATTCCAGTAGGAGAAGGGGTGGCGGGAGAGTTGCAGCCGCGTCAATAGCCGGGTCAGCCATGGTCCGGCGGATTCACCGGCGGCTTGCCGGAGCGAAAGGAGCAGGCCGTTCGGGGTGCAGAACCACACGGCGGCGGCCATCAGGCGGCGGCGCGGATGATTCTGGGGGCGCAGGTTATTCGGCTTCCAGGCGGTTGCCGGCAGGACCTGTGCCCGCCAGCCGGCCTCCTGTTTCCACCACAGATCCCATAAGCGGCGGATCCAGGAGAGCGTCTCGTCGCTCCAGCGGGGATCTTCCCGGCTGGGCAGAAGCCCCGCCACGCCGAGGAGAATGGCATAGGCGGCGAGGGGGTCGTTTCCGGACGCCTCGCTGAGACGATGGACGGGAAGGACTTCCGACAGGCAGCGCATCGGAACGCGGTTGTGTTTGTAGCCCAGGGCGCAGAGAACTTCCTCGTAAAAAACCTGGTCCCGTCCTTTTTCACGGATGGCGAGGTCCATGCGTTCGGCTTTTCTCTTCAGCCGTTCCTCGCCGGCGGCTTCCAGGAGGGCCATGACCCGGTCCGGATTCCAGGCGGCGAGCCGGCGCCGGCAGGGCGGCGTCTGCGCGCGATTGGCGTAGGGATACGCGGCGAGATCCACGGCGTCGAAGGAGAAACGCGGATTGGCCCTCAGGGGTTGCAGCAAGGGCACCTGGAGCACATGCCGGGGCAATGACTCCTCCGTCAAATGAGCCGGGAAGAACGTCACATGCGCGATGACCCGGGCATAGCGGGGATCGCCCAGGTGGCCATGTCGGACCCAGTCATGGGGATGCACATGGATTTCCACGTCGCCCGTGACGCGCCGTCTTTCGGGGCCGATGCGCAACGTGGCGTCGAGAAAATCGGGACCCGCCTCGAGATTCCAGCGGCCGGGGCTTTCCACGCCCACGGATTCCTGTGTCTCGGTTTTGAGCGCGGACGGGCGGAGGGAATCGTCAAACCAGACGCATTTCAGATGGCGCTCCGAATACAGAAAGGCGGAAAAGTCCGGCGAGGGGGGTTCGCGAACGGCCGGCGTTAGGGCGCCGCCTGCCGGCGAATACCGGGCGGCGCGCGGAAAGACGGCTTCGATGAAAGGGGAGACGGGGGGTCGGGCGCGTGGGCGGTTGTGCATGCGTTACTCCTTGGCATGGTTCAACGGTTCACGGTTGAGAGGTTCACGGTTAGGTTTTTCGCCCGACGCGTCACTATGCTTGCGCTCCGCCCGCGGCGTGGAAATCCAATAACCCTGGAACTGTGAACCGTGAACCCTGGTTGTTCCTTCACGCTTGCCACCATGCCGGAAGACATCATAGTATAGGCGTCCTATCGGGGACAAGCGCGGTTTTGATAAAAATGGGTCAGTGACGAGGGGTGTAGCCGCCCCGCTCCGACGGGGCGTTCAATTATTCACGGCGGCCCCGCTTCGGAGCGGGGCACGCTGAGTGTTTACCACGCCCAGGCGTGGCCGTGGCTACAATTCCCCCCTCGTCACGGAGGCAGTCCATACAACGCAGGAGAGGACGCGAAGGCCGTTCCGGATCATGAATACCGGCGAACCGATCATTTGCGTGGACCAGTTGACCAAGCGCTATGCGGCCACCGTGGCCGTGGACCGCCTTTCTTTCCAGGTCCAGCGTGGGGAAATCCTCGGCATTCTCGGACCGAACGGCGCCGGCAAGACGACCACGATGCGCATTCTGACGGGCTATCTGACGGCCACGTCCGGCACGGTGAGCGTGGCAGGATTCGATAATCTGACCCAGTCGTTGGAGGCGCGACGCCGCATCGGCTACCTGCCCGAGAACGCGCCGCTCTATCCCGAAATGAGGGTGGATGAATATCTCCGGTTTCGCGCCGTCATCAAAGGCGTGCCGCGGAAGCGCTGCCGTCAGCGGATTGAAGAAGTGAAAGGTTTGTGCGGCATTGAAGAGGAGGGGCGGCGCATCATCGGGCAACTGTCCCGCGGGTATTGCCAGCGCGTGGGGTTGGCCGACTGCCTGGTGCACCGGCCGGAGATTCTGATTCTCGACGAACCCACCGCCGGCCTCGACCCCAGCCAGATACGGACGGTCCGCGATTTGATCAAAACGCTCGGAGGCCAATATACCGTCCTCCTGTCCACGCACATTCTTTCCGAGGCGGAAATGATCTGTCCGCGGGTCATGATTTTGAACCGGGGCCGGATCATGGCGGCGGGAATGACCCGCGAATTGCGGGGCGCGCTGAGGGGGACGGCGCGGGTGGTGGCGGAGATTGGCGGTCCCGCGGAGGCCATCACCGAGGCGCTGCAAGCCGTGCCGCGGGTGTCGGGCGTATCGCTGGAGCCGGCCGCGCCGGCCTTGCCGGGCGTCCGGGGGACGACGGACTGGCACCGTTTTTTTCTGGAGAGCGACCGGGACGCGGACATCCGGGATGCCGTGTATGACTGCGTCGCCCATCACGGATGGCGGTTACGGGAGCTTGCGATGGAACGGAAAAACCTGGAAGACGTGTTCCTGGAAATGACCGGGTCGTCCCTCCCGCCGGGGGATTCGGAATGAGCACATTTCTGGCGCTCTTTCGCCGGCAGTGGGCGGCGTATTTCTTCTCGCCGATGGCGTATGTCTGCCTGACGGTGTTTCTGGCGGTTTCCGGGCTGAGTTTCGTCGGTGTGGTCATGAGGAGTTTCCAGGACAACCTGGTGGCCGGCGATCTCCTGTTCGGTTCCCAGTTCTTCTGGATGATGGCGCTGGTGGCCATGGCGCTTATCACCATGCATCTGTTCGCGGAGGAGCGGCGGTCGGGCACCCTGGAGACGCTTCTGACCGCGCCGGTCACCGAGACGCAAATCGTGACGGCCAAATTCGCGGCGGCCCTGCTGTTTTTCATGCTTATGGTGGCGCCGACGACGCTGTATCTGCCGGTGTTGTTGGCGTTGCGCGCGGGCATCGGGTCCGTGGAAGCGGCGCCGTTGCTCACCGGGTATCTCGGTCTCCTCCTGGTGGGCGCATTCTACATCGCGCTGGGTGTTTGGGTCTCCTCCCTGACCCGGAATCAAGTGGTGGCGGCCATCGTCTCTTTCGCGCTCATGTATGTCCTTTTCTATTCCGAATACATCACGTATTTTGTGCGGAACCCCGTCCTCGGGGCCGTCCTGAACTCGCTTTCCAGCATCCGGCACATCATGGACTTTTCCCGCGGGATCGTGGATACGCGTCCGATCGTGCTGTATCTGTCCGGCATTTTCGTCTGTCTTTTCGCGGCCGTGAAAGGGCTGGAGGCGAGAAAAGGGAGCTGACGATTTTAGATTTTGGATTTCCGATTTTGGATTGAGGTCAAGAAGATAAGCCGGAACCGGATAACCTGTGCTGTGACATGAAAGAGAATACAACAGAACAAGCCGTCGGAACCCGCCGGCTCTGGCTGTGGAGGGTGCATCCGTGGCTGTCGGTACTGCTGGCGGTCTGCCTGGCGGCGATGGCGAATTTTCTTTCCGAGCGGCATTTTTTCCGCCGTGATTTCAGCGAAGCGCAGACCGCCGCGCTGTCCGACCGGACGAAACGCCTGCTGGACCAATTGCCGTTCGACACCCGGGTCATCGTCTATTTCAGGGACCAGGACGATCTGGTCCGCGACGTCAAAAACCTGTTGCGGGAATACGCCTATGCTTCCCGGCGCGTGAAGGTGGAGGTGGTGGATCCGGACCGCGACCTGGCCCGTTCCAAGGACGTGGCGGTGAAATACGAGCTCACCGAGGCCAACGTGGTTGTATTTGACGGCGGCGGAAAAACCTCTTTTGTCGAGGCCGGCGACGTGGCCGAGTTCGATGCCCGGACGGCGTATTCCGGGCAACCGGCGCGAATGACTCTATTCAAGGGGGAGCAGGTGTTTTCCTCGGCCCTGCTGGGGCTGATGCAAACCAACCGGCCTGTGGTTTACTTTCTCGGCGGTCATGGGGAAAGGAGTCCCGACAATTATGACCCCGCGGCGGGTTATTCCAGTCTGGTCCGGCGTATCCGGAACGAGCACATGGACGTGAAAACCCTGGTTTTCGGGCAGGAGCCGTCCATGCCCGCGGATCTCGATGCCCTGGTGATTGCGGGGCCGCGAAAAACTTTTGTGGAAGCGGAATTGAATATTTTGAAACGGTATCTGGAGGGGAGCGGCCGTCTTCTTGTGTTGCTGGATGCCGGGACGGAGCCCGGCCTGGATGCCTTGTTGGCGGATTGGGGCGTGACCGTCGGGCACGATCGGGTCGCGGGCCTGACGTTGACGGGGAACGAATTGCTGGTCCGCGATTACGGCGATCATCCGATTACGCGGACACTGTGGAATGTGGCGACCCTGTTCAACAGTCCCCGCTCCATACAGCCCGCGCCCTCCCGTGAGGGACGTTGGCCCGTTCCAACGGGACTCACGTCCGCACGCGAGGGGACCGCCGGCGTCCCGGCCGACCGGCCGGTGGCGGTTCCTCTCGCGTGGTGTTCCGAACGCGGGTGGGCGGAGATGACACCGACTGAGCAGCCGCCGAAATTCGATCCCGCGACGGATCGGCGGGGGCCCATCCCGGTGGCCGTGGCCGTGGAGAAAGGGCCTGTCCGCGATATCCAGGTGGAGATCCGTCCGACGCGTCTGGCGGTGTTCGGCGATTCCTCGCTGGTGGCGAACGGTCCGTTGTCCGCCGGGTATAATCCGGATATCGTCTTGAATGCCTTGAACTGGGTGTTGGGCCGGGATCCGCTCCTCGCCATTGCGCCTCGCGAGCCCCGCTATGTCCGGCTGGCGATCGGCCAGGGGGAAGTGCAGACCGTTTTTTGGCTCATCGTGGTGCTCGTGCCGGCCCTGGCGGTGTTTTTGGGATTCTGGGTGTGGATCAGGCGCAGAAAATGACGGTCCAGTCATGACGAATCTTCGCACAACCTACTGGCTTTTTATCGCCGTCTGTCTGACCGGCTGTTTTATCTGGCTGTTCGAGCGGTCCCCGGAATCCACGGTGGAGTCATTCGCGCCGGATCGGTATCTCCTGAATTTCGTTCCGGAGCGGGTGGAGTATCTGTCCTTCCAGCAGGAGGGACGCGTGGTGGAATGCCGGAAAGAAAACGGGGAATGGCTCATCACGCTGCCGTTCGCGGCCCGCGCGGACACCCGGCGGTTGAATCGCATCGTTTCGATCATGGAAATGCTGCCGGCCCTGGAGGTTATCGCCTCGTCCGACCGGGAAAACCGGGGGCTTTCCCTGGGCGATTATGGTCTGTTCAAACCGAGGGCTCGCGTGATTTTCGGGAATGCCGAAAGCCGGCACAGTCTTCATGTGGGCGCCGAATCGCCCCTGAAAGACGCCGTGTACGTTCAGGTGGACAGCCGGGACGAGGTCATCTCCACGTCCACGAATCTTCTGGAAATCCTTCCCGCCGACGTGTCGGATGTGCGCGATCCGTACGTGTTGAAGGGGGACCCCGCCGCGGTTCAGCGGATGGAAATACGCGCCGCCGGAGGCGCGCTTCTGGAGGTGGTCCGGTCGGGCGCCGAGTGGACGATCCAAAAACCGTTTCCCGCCTGGGCGGATGGGCGGCGCCTGTCCTTGCTCCTGGACCAGTTGCACGCCTTGCGTGTGCGGCAATTCATCTCCGAAACGATGGCCGATCCCGTGGCCTATGGCTTAAGCGAGGATGAGGCCGCGCCGCAGATCGGCCTGTGGACGGGCGACGAACAGACGGGCCGCAAGATTCTTTTCGGCAAAGCCGTGGACGGCCATCCGGAGTGGGTTTATTGCCGTTGCAAGGGGTTTAATTCCATCATGGCCGTCTCCCGCGAGAGCGTGGAGGCGTTTTCGGTTCCGGCGGCGGAACTTCGGGAAGCCCGTTTGCCGGTGATGCCGGTCTCGAAAATATCCCGGGTTCGCCTCGAGCAGGGCGAACGACTCCTGCAATTGGAGAAGGCAACGGGCGGAACGTGGCGGATGACCGAACCCAAACCCGGCCCGGCGGACAATGACCTTGTGAATGACTGCCTGGCCCGGTTGACGGCGGCGCGCGTCGAGGCCTTTCTGGATCCTGTGTCCACGAATCCCGCGGACTACGGTTTTGACAAGCCGTTGGAGAGCATTGTTCTGGCGGAGGCCCTTCCCGCCGCCGGCGCTTCACCGGCGTCCAGCGAGACCGTTCAAACGCTTCGGCTGGGGAAGTCCCCCGAAGCCTCCCCCGCGATCTATGCCCGACTCGATGGCCAGCCGCAGGTCTTTCGGCTTTCACCGGCCCTGGCATCCCTGTTTCCTCTCGATCCCATTCACTACCGGGCTCGGAGCATTCTGGCCCTGGCGCCGGAGTCCATCCGGCGGCTTGCGCTTTGGAAGGGGGGGCTGGAATGGCGCGCGGAACGCGGCGGCGACGCGCGATGGACCCAATGGAAACCGGCGGAAGGCCCGATGAATCCGGAGGTTTTGCGCCGCTTGTTCGCCGAGCTCGCGCAGGTGCGCGTGAAGCGGTTCGAAACCGAGGATGTGCAGTCGGCGGATGCCTACGGACTGACGATGGATTCGACGAGGCTGACCGTGGGCCTTTCCGGCAAGGACGGCATTCAGCGAACCCTCATCTTTGGAGAGGACACGGACGACGGCGTCTATGCCATGATCCAGGGCCAGGACGCCATTTTTGTCCTGGAAAACGAAACGGCGGAGCAGTTGACGCGCGAGTGGATCCCCTGACACCGATGAATCTGAAACATCGCTTTAATCGAGTCGGATTGATCCCGGTCGTCTTGTTCCTGTTTGCCGTGCTGTATCTGAGCCTGCACGGTTTTCCGGATCCCTGGTCGAAGAAGCTCTTGCAGAAGATTCAATATCCGGGGACGGTGGTGGTCCTGGATAAAATCAAGCTGGGCGTCTTTGAAGGGATCATCGCCACGCAAGTCCGCTGTTATCGCAAGGGGGAATTGGGTCAACCGTTCCTGGAAGCCGAACGGGTGGTTTTGTATTTCAATCCCTTCGCCTGGCTCGACGGCGAGACGGGCTTTACCGGGGCGCAACTCAAGAAAGGGACGTTTCGCCTGTGGCTGAAAAGGGGTGAGATCGCGGCCGCCCCAACACCGGCCGACCGTCCCCCTCAGCAGATTCAAATTTCCCTGACGCAGGCATCCCTGAAATTCGAAGGTGGAAAGACCATCCGGGTCGTTGGGAGCGAGGGAGAAGCCATCGGGGTGAGTTTTTCGGCGCAGGGTGTCTTGAGGACCGGAGGGGGGGAGCCCGGAAAATCGGCGGAGAGCGCTGCATTGGCCATCGACATGGCTCCTCTGCAGGCCAGCCTCGACTATTTTCGGACCCTTGAATTTTCCGAACCGGCCCGGTTGGATATCGACTTCGATGCGGATCTGGACCGGCCCGAACGGAATGAAGCGAAATGGCGCCTGGAAGCGGTCGGGGCTCGACGCGCTCCCTGGTCGGTCGGCCGTTGTTCCGTGCAGGCGCAGTCGCTGGGTTTGACCTGTGCCGGCAACGTGGAGATACAGGACGCCCAGGCGCTGGGAGTCCGTATGGAGCGCGCGACGGCCCGCTTCGAGGCGGATCGAACGGGTGTCAGCATCCGTCAGGCCCAGGCTGTTGTGGGCTCGGCCCCCTGGCAGGGTTCAGTCGCTTTTACCGGCGCCTGTGATTTTGCGCAACAGTCGTTCCAGGGACGGGTGACGGCCCGCATGGCGCCCCGCATACTGGCGCCGGCGTTCAAGGCCATGCCGCGGCTCGTTGAACGGTTGGAATCCTTCGATTTTTCACAGGGGCCTCCCCGCATCGAAGCGTGGGTAAAAGGCGCCTGGAAAGTCCCTGCCTGGGTGGAGTTGCAGGGGCATATCGACGCCGGCCCATTTTCCTTTCAGGGAGGCGCCGTCTCGAAGGGCGAATCCGATTTCCTCCTCGGGCTTTCCTCCACGAACGCCTTCGTCCGTTTCGATCCGCTGAAAGTCACCCGCGAAGAGGGGGATGTGCGGGGCCGCCTGACCCAGGATATTCTTCACGAACAGATGGCGTTCAACCTGGTGTCCGATGTGGATCCCAGGGTGGCCGCTCGTTGGATCGGTCCGTTCATGGTCGAGATCGTGGCTCCATTTTCTTTTCAGGGTCCGGTGCATGCCGCGGCCGCCGGCGTCGTCGATTTCGCCGATATGGATCAGACCGATATCAGCGCCGTGGTGGAAGGGCGGAAAGTGGGGCTGTGGCGGCTGGTCACCGATGAATGCGCCTTCCATCTCCAGGTGGCTGGGGAGCGGGTCGAAGTGGACAACCTCCGCGGCAAACTTGCCGGAGGTCCTTTCGAGGGCCGCTTCACCGCCTTCGCCGCTGAAGGCAATTCCCCTCTGCGATACGAACTGGAAGGGACCCTCCACAACGCCGATTTCGAATCCCTGATGCGGGCCATCAGCCGTGAAACCAGGAGTACCCGGGGCGGCAAATCATCCGCCCATCTGGCCTTGAGCGGGCGCATCGGCGAAGGGCAGGGCAAAACCGCGACGGGGGAGGGCTGGGTGAAGGTGTCGGAGGGGCAGATATTTCAAATACCGCTGTTCGGAGGGCTTTCCGATATCCTGGCCAAATTTATTCCCGGCTTGGGCGCGATGATGCGCCAAACGGATGCCCGGGCGGATATCCGGGTGCGGGAGGGGAAGGTGTTATCCAAGGAAATTCTTGTCGAAGGGGATGTCCTGAGTTTGAACGGGAAAGGCGTTTGCTCGCTGGCCGGCGATTTGGATTACGATGTTCAAGTGAAATTGCTTCGAAAACATACGTTGGCCGGCGACGTGGCGCGCCTGGTGACGTTTCCCGTCTCCAAGCTCCTGGAATGCCATCTGGGGGGAACGCTGGGCTCGCCCCGCTGGCGCCCCCTCCGTTTGCCGAAGGAACTCTTTCCCGGCTCCGCCCCCTGATGAAATTCCATATCAAAACCTATGGCTGCCAGATGAACGAACGGGATAGCGAGGAGGTCGCTATGCTGTTGGCGCGCAGCGGTCATGCGCCGGCCTCCTGCGAAGCGGAGGCCGACGCGATCGTCGTCAACACCTGCAGCGTCCGGGAAAAGGCGGAGGTGAAGGCGCTGGGAAAGATCCGCATGCTGTTGGCGGCCAAGCGGGAACAGCCGGCTCGGATCGTCGGCGTCATGGGCTGTATGGCGCAACGGCTGGGGGAATCCCTCGTGCGCCGTTTGCGCGGCCTCGACTTTGTCGTGGGCACCCAGCGTCTGGCCGCCATTCCCGCCATTCTGGACGCCGTGCGGGCGGGGAAAGGGCCGATCGTGGATTGCGGGGAACGACGGCTGGAATCTGAAGCGTCCTTGACGCATCGGGCCGGCGGACATTCGGCGTTGGTCAACATCCTGTTGGGCTGCGATCGTCGTTGTTCGTACTGTGTCGTACCCCTGGTCCGCGGCCGGGAGTGGAGTCGTCCCGCCTGCCAGGTTCTGGAAGAAGTCGGCGCCCTGGTCCGGCATGGCGTGCGCGACATCACCCTGTTGGGCCAGAGCGTGATGTCCTATGGCGCGAAACAATCCGTCTGGGAAGGCGCGCCGGCTTCCCCGGGCGGGTATCGCGAGCCGTTTCCCCGCCTGCTGGAGGCCGTGAATGCCATTCCCGGCTTGAAACGCCTGCGTTTCATGTCCGGGCATCCGTCCGGGTGCACGGAGGAATTGGTCCGGGCGATGGCGGAATTGCCGGCGGTCTGCGAACATCTTCACCTGCCGGTGCAATCGGGTTCCGATCGAATCCTGAAGCGGATGAACCGCGGGTATACGCTGGACGACTATCGGGAGGCGGTGCGCCGGATCCGGGCGCGCATCCCGGCGGCGGCGGTCACGACGGATATCATTGTGGGATTTCCATCCGAAACGCCGGCAGAGTTCGAGGAGACCCGGCGGTTCATGGACGAAATCGGCTTTGACAACGCCTTCATTTTCAAGTATGCCCCGAGGGAAGGAACAACGGCGGCGGAATGGAAGGACGATGTTTCGGCCGATGAAAAGATGCGGCGCAACAAGATATTGTTGGAAGAGCAGAACCGGCGCAGCCTCCAGATCAACGAGAAGCAGGTCGGATGCGACTGCGAAGTGCGGGTGGAGGGCGTGAGCCGGCGCACTGCCGCGCGCTGGACGGGGCTGACACGGACAGCCAAATCCGTTATGTTCGAGCCTTTCGCCGGCATTCAAGAGGGGGATTCGATCCGAGTTGGAATCGAGAGGGCGATGCCCCAGACTCTGTATGGAAGCGTCCGACTTCCCGGGCGTTAGTGCCGCATAGACTAAAAACTGCTATAAAAAACAAGTTGTTTGAGAACGAGTACGGAGAAGCGCTTGATCGAGGAACGAGGACGAGGGACGAGGATGAGAACGACGCGGAAATCCTGAAACCGGGCCCATGCAGCGATTGAACGGGGATCGATCCGCTCGTCGTCGTCCTCGATTCGGCTCGTCCTCGTATTACAAGCCACGCGCCGCACGTGGTTGATCTCATTGGGTTGTGGACGTTAGCCCACTTTGGACTAGGGAGGGCTTTCCGGTTTTGCAACATCCGGCTGGGCTTCTCCGGAGGCGGCGGGGGCATTGGAAAATGAGGCGGCGTCGGGGGCATTCGTCCCGCTGTTCGGTTCGGAAACGGCGGAAGGCGAGGGTGAGCCGGTTTCCGTCATCGCGGAGTCGGGCGGCGCGGCGTTGGACGTGAGTCCCGTTGGGATGGGCCCCTCACGGGAGCTAGCCGCGGCGGCGGCAGGGGATGTCAGGGGTTGTCGGCCGGCCGCCGCCGGTGTGGGCCAGACGGAAGGCGGCTCGCGGTAATAGAGGTGCTCCATCACCTGGAAGGCCACGATGCCCATGAAAAGCAGGGCGGCCACCACGCCAACGATGGAAAAAATAATGAGCGAAAGATTGGAGCCGGAAGCGGGCTCGCTGCCTTCAATTTCCGGATGCTGCGGGCTGCCGGCCATAACGGTGTCTTCTTTCAGGTCGCAACGGTTTCGGCGCAGATTTGCGCCACCTCGACGGGCTTTTCGTGGGGCAGGTAATGGCCTGCGCCTTGAATCCAGCGAATCGCGATGCGCGGGTTGTTGGGAACCGCAAGCAGCTTTTCCGTGTCCTTGGTTTTTCCACAGTCCCCATAAACCTCCCACACGGGGATGGCGGCCTTTCGAAGCCAGGGGAGGGCATCGAAATCCTGCACGGATTCGCAGAAACCGCACCAGATGTCGGGATCGAATCGCAGGAGAGTGGCGTCATCCTTCTTCTGGATTCGCGCGAGCGCGGCTTCATCGAGCCCGCCGGTGAGGTGTGACGCCTCGAACGCGTCCTGGGCCCGGGCGTTCGTCCATCCTTCCAGCAGGACCAGGCCTTTGATCCGGGGCGATTTCGCGGCGGCCGCCATGGCCACAATGCCCCCGAGGCTATGGCCCACCAGAATCGTGTCGTGGAGGTCCAGCTTTTCCAAAAAGGTCAACACGTCGGCGGCAAGATCGTGGAGGGCGAACGCTTCGGTGGGCGTGTCGCTGGCGCCATGGCCCCGGAAATCGAGCCGCACAAGTCGCGCTTGGCCGCGCAGCAGGGAGACAACCCGCTCCCAGTCGCCGGAGTCACAGCCCGTCCCGTGGAGAAACACCAGAGGAGGCTCGTCGCCGGGAGTGTCCACACAGGCCATTTTACCCCACGGCATCCGGAATTTTTGGATGGGCGACCGATTCATAAACGGGAATACTACGTAAAACGCGCGCGTTTGTCGCGCATATTTTGCGTGGCGAAAAGGCGAACGGACGCAGGCCGCGCCATGCGCGGCAGGGAATGCGCTTGCCCTGCCGATGCAGGGTCCCTCCCAAGGGAAAACGAGAAGGGATTTCTCGTGAATTTGGGAGGGGCGCACTCTGTGCGACCGCCTGCCTCGCGGACCTTTCGGAATGGGCTTTTTGTCCGAACTGAATTTCCGGGCTGGACCCCCTGCCGATATCTGCTACACTGACCGCCAAAGACTGAAAGCCGGTGAAAAGGAGTCTTCGGTATGTCGTTTTTCATCACACGCGGCGGGGCGTCGGCGGAAATCACGCGTCCCATGACGGCGGAATTTCTCCGCGAATTTGTCGGACGCCTGCCCGGGAAACCCAAAAAAATTCTGCTGGTTCCGCCCGATTTCACGCGCTTCCATTCCAACGCGGGCGCCATCTGCTCGGAGCTTTATCGGCTGTTGTCCCCCGCCGCCGAGGTTCTGCTGCTGCCGGCGCTGGGCACGCACCGGCCCATGACCGGCGCCGAGATGGACCGGATGTTTCCCGGCGTGCCGCACGCGCGGATCAAGGTGCACGACTGGCAGGGCGGCCTGACCACGCTGGGGGAAATTCCCGGCCGGCGCCTGGAGGAATTGAGCGGCGGCCGGGTCCATTATCCGGTCAGGATCGAGGTGGACGCGCTGCTGGCGGAGGGCGG
>JACQHI010000273.1 GCA_016199105.1 Lentisphaerota bacterium
CTGCGCGATCATATGGACGATTTTGAGCTCATCTTTACCATGCTGGGAGAGCGTGCCACGACGGAAATCCATCGCACAGATGATTCCAAAGGAATGCCGAAGCTGAAAGACGATGCTTCAGTGGGGGGAAGCATTGCCGGCAATGCCAGGAAACAACTGGAGGAGCGCCTTAAACGGCCGATCGTTTCCAAGCATAACTATCTTCGGGAAAAGGAATCCCGCCGGAGATTGCGTGAGTGAGTATGACGTATGCCGAAGATGAACTCCTGCCTATCTCGGCGCTTCAACATCTGGCGTTCTGCGAGCGCCAGTGCGCGCTGATTCACGTGGAGCAGGCCTGGGCGGAGAATCGCCTGACGGCGGAGGGAAGGATTCTTCACGACAAGGTCCACGAAGCGGATGCCGAATCGCGTGGGGATGTTCGTGTGGTGCGCGGGCTGCGATTGCGCTCCCTGCGCCTGGGCCTGATCGGCATGGCCGATGTGGTGGAGTTTCATCGTCCGTCGGCGGAATTGAAAACCTCCGAATGGCAGCCTTTCCCCGTGGAATACAAGCGGGGCAAGCCCAAACACGATACATGCGATGATATCCAGCTCTGTGCACAGGCCATGTGCCTGGAAGAGATGCTGAATTGCCGGATTCCCGCCGGCGCGTTGTTTTACGGAGCGATCCGCCGGCGTCACGATGTTGTCTTTGATGCCGCGCTCCGGCAGAAAACGGAGGACACCGCCCTCCGCCTGCACGAACTGGTGGCTGCGGGAATCACTCCGCCGGCCTGCTATGGGAAGAAATGCGAGAACTGCTCGCTCCTGAGCCTGTGCATGCCGGAAACGGCGGGGGGCGGCAAGTCGGCGGACCGGTATCTGGACAAAATGCTGGCGGACTGATGGCGCATGAAGAAATACTTGAACACCCTCTATGTGACCACGCAGGGCGCCTATCTGAACAAGGAGGGCGAGGCGGTCATCGTCAGCGTGGAGCGCGAGGTCAAACTGCGCGTGCCCATCCACACGCTCGGCGGAGTCGTTTGCTTCGGCAATGTGATGTGCAGTCCGTTCCTGATGCATCATTGCTCCGAAAACAATGTGCTGGTAAGCTTCGTGAGCGAAAACGGCCGGTTCCTCGCTCGTGTCCAGGGGCCGGTGAATGGCAATGTGCTGTTGCGTCGTCAGCAGTACCGGTTGGCGGACGACCCGGCGGCGAGCGCGCGGATAGCCCGGTCTGTCGTGCTGGGCAAGGCGCTCAATGCCCGAACCGTTCTGCAACGGGCTGCGCGCGACCATGAAGACAAGGAGGGCATGGAAGCGGTGTCCGCGGCTGTCAGCCAACTGGGGGCGCTGATCGGCTTGCTTCAGAATGAACAGGACTTGGACTCCATCCGAGGGCGGGAGGGCGATATCGGCCGCGTCTATTTCAGCGTGTTCGACCGCCTGATCACGGCGCAAAAGGAGGATTTCTTCTTCAAGGAGCGCAGCCGCCGTCCGCCCATGGACAACATGAATGCACTCTTGTCCTTCATTTATACCCTGCTGGCCCATGACTGCGTTGGCGCTTTGGAGGCGGTTGGACTCGACCCGCAAGTCGGGTTCCTGCACCGGGACCGGCCGGGGCGTCCCAGCCTGGCGTTGGACCTGATGGAGGAATTCCGCCCATTTTTCGCTGACCGGCTGGCGCTCTCTCTGGTGAATCTCAGGCAGGTCCAGGGAAATGGCTTCAAGCGGACGGAGTCCGGCGCGGTGGAGATGACGGACGACACTCGAAAGACGCTCCTTGTGGCCTATCAAAAACGGAAGACGGAGGACATGCTGCATCCGTTTGTCGAGGAGAGCGCCGCGCTGGGCATCTTCTTCCATTTGCAGGCCCGGTTGTTGGCCCGCCATCTGCGCGGGGATTTGGATGGCTATCCACCAGTGATTTGGAAATGAATTGTTCGACGGTCGAACAATTCATGGAGGGCGGCAGGCCCTGCCGCCGTGATCGGAGCGCAACATGATGGTTCTGGTCAGTTACGATGTGTCCACCGTCAGCAAGGCGGGCCGAGGTCGCCTTCGTCGCACGGCCAAGGCCTGCCTGGATTTCGGGCAGCGGGTTCAAAACTCCGTCTTCGAATGCGATGTGGATCCGGCCCAGTGGACTGAGCTGAAAAATCGGCTGGAGGCGATCGTCAATCTGGAGGAAGACAGCCTGCGCTATTATTACCTTGGAAGTAACTGGCAGCGCCGCGTCGAACATGTCGGCGCCAAGCCAACCCTGGATTTGCGAAACGATCCGTTGCTTGTTTGACGTTCCGCGAACCGCCAGCGGACAGCGATTTTCCGGACGGTTCGCGGACTTTGGAAACGTCGAAAGGCCAGTGAGTTAAGAACGGGTTTTTGAAAATACTTGGTTCTTTGACAACCGAATATGGATTCTTCGCGGAAAGAGTCCTCTTGACGCTTTGTTTGTCGGGGTCTTAACTGTCTGGGTCGCCCTCCGCGTGGGGGGCGTGGATTGAAACAGTAGATTATCTTCTCGCCCTCGCCCCGCTGCTGTCGCCCTCCGCGTGGGGGGCGTGGATTGAAACCGAACGATTGCGGTGAACGATCTGCTCACGGCAGTCGCCCTCCGCGTGGGGGGCGTGGATTGAAAC
>JACQHI010000274.1 GCA_016199105.1 Lentisphaerota bacterium
CCGACGGGCGAGTTCGCCGCCGGGAGCCCGCTGGCGACGTCCAGAGCCGTTACGGCAAGATGGCCCGTGTAGGTCCCCACCGCCAGGCCGGCCGTGGCGTAGTTGATCGCGATCGGATCATATTCCCCGGAAGAGGTCCCGTTCGTCGGGCTGACGCTCAGCCAACTCGCATCCGAGACGATCTCGTAATAGAGCGCGTTCGTGCTCCCGGAATTCCAGACCTGGAAGCTCTGCGAAGCCGCGTTTGTCCCCATCGTGATCGAACGGAAAAAGTTCGTCGGGCTGACGGCCAGAACCGGGCGCACATTCATGACCACCTGAATATTCTGATAAAATTGATAATCGGAATAATCCTGGACCATCGCCGCTGTGATCTGTCCTGTGACAACGGAAGAACCCGCCAAGGCCGAGTTGCAGGTTACGGTAATCGTATCCTGTTCGCCGGTGCTCGTTCCGGATGCCGGGCTCAGAGAAAGCCAATCGGCATTCGTGAACAGGACATACGCCAACGTGGTCCCATTCGTCGCCGAGTTCCACACCTGGAAACTCAGGTTCGTGGAGTCCCCTTTGGTCACGGTACACGCGAGCGCGGCGGTACTGACACCGACATCCGGCATACTGACCCAAACCACGGTTCCGGGCGTGGTCGTTGAGGCAAACGTGGAGCCCCAGCCGCCGGTTACCACCGTACCGCCCAGATACGAATCGGTCGTCCGCCACACGGCGATACGGCCGCCGCCGCCGCCGCCAACTCCCGCGGCTCCTTTCGACCCTCCGACCGCGGACAGCCGTATACCGGCGGCCCCGGTGAAATTCCGGCATTGAACATAAATGCCACCTCCGGCGCCTGCGCCTTGATTGAGCTGGCCTAAATTACCGCCATTGGCGGTCAGGCTCCCATCCAACGACAGGGTCTGCCGGGCTTGAATACGCACCAGGCCGCCTCCATTTCCGCCCACATAGCCCGCTCCGGCTCCAGTGCCCCTGCCTCCGCCACTGCCCGGATCCATGGGAGTAACCGCCATTCCATTGGTGATTCCCGGAAACTGGTACCCGCCCACTCCGCCATAGCCGCCTCCGGATCGAGACCCGCCCTTGCCCGGGCCGCTGCCGTTGTCGAAATTGCCGCCGATATAACCGCGTTCATACGCGTAAAAACCGGCATTGCCGGAAATGAAAACGTTGTTCGCGCGGAACAGTGGCGAGCCCCCGTTCGTGGGATTGGACACCGGATAGATCCAGCAATTTGACGCGACAACGATATCGCCCGTCACACTTAGCAGAGCCCCATAATTCGTGGTCGTCGCATTGGTCAATCCGCCATAGACGATCAAGGAGGAGTTGTTGGACAGGATAAGATTGCCGCCCACGGTCAAGGTCGGAGTGGACGTGGTTCCCGAATATCGCACATAAGTTCCATACAAGCCCACCGATGCATTGGTTAACAACTGCAAGCCGCCGAGCTCAAGCCTGTTGGTCGAAGACCCCTGCAAAATCAAGTTGTTTGAAACCGTCAGCCGAAATCCCTCTTCCGAAAAACGAATCCAGCTATTGCTGATGGTTAGAGAGGGGGGAGACCAGGACTGGATGCCCCGGATCTCTCCCCATAGGTAATTGATGTTGGTTTTCAGCAACTGGGTATCGGGAAAGAACAGGGTACCCAGCTCTCCGGGATAACCACTGGCCGGGCTCCAACCGCCCAACAGCGAAATGCGCACGATCGGAACCGTCATCGCCCCCTGTGCGACCGGATCATAAACGATCGACACACGCCCGCCGCCACCTCCACCGCCGTTTCCCGCCAGAGTGCCGCCAATGGCTGTTATCACTCCGTTGGTGCCGGTGAACGTGGTGCAGGTGATAAACACGGATCCGCCGGCCCCACCGCCGTCATTGGCGCCGGCCGCCGCACCATCGACAAGAATCCTGCCGTTGACGGTGACGTTTCCATCCGCCTGGATGCGGACAACGCCGCCGCCATCGCCGGCGGCCGCGCCGCCGCCGCCGCTGCCGGCATATAACGGCGCGACATAAGAGTCATACGGGGAACCGTTCACCCAGGCATAATTTCCGCCGCTGCCCCCATGACCGCCTCCCGCGCGATCCCCTCCGCCCCCAGGGCCGTTTCCGATGGCGGCCCTGGCATATCCTTTTCCGTTCGCATTGATCGTGCCTCCTTCCTGGATAAACATGTTTCCGCACGCGATAGAAATCCTGTTGGACATGATCGGCGCGTTGGCGAACGGGCCGGCGCAGGTCATGGTGCCGTTCGTAAGAAGGGCGACATTGGCGGCGGAAAGCGTGGTGTTCCAATTGCTGAAAGTCAGTGTGCGCGCGCCGGCGTTGGTGCCGCCCAGCGTGAACGACGCCAGATACGGCGTGGCGTTGGTGAGGAACACGCTGGCGCCCACATTGGTGACAACCACGTCGTCACCAACGCCGGGTACGGTGCCACCCCAGTTGCCGGCCACGAACCAGTCTCCCGCGGCCACGGCCCAGGTGCGGGTGGCCGCTTGCGTCACGGGAGCGAACAGCCCCAGCAACAGACCAACCAACGTTATGTGTCTCAAGCGCATGATTAATCTCGCCCGCATTATGCGCCACAGCGACACTAAAAAACAATAAGGAAAACAGGGGCCGCCTGTTTTCCCTCAATCCGAAAAGACCGCCTTGATCGCGTCGTGGCCGGACACGGCTTTGCAGGCGTCGTTCGCCTCGGCGATACTGAAGCGATGCGACAAACAGCGGGACAGTTTTTCCTGAAGGGCCGTGTTGTTTTTCAGGAAATCCAGAAAGCCGGACACCTCCGCCAGGCCGAACCGGGCCAGGCCTGAAAGCCGGAGCTCCTTCATGATGATCGGCCGCGGATCGATGTCGCCCTGGTCGGGGCCCAACGGCCTGGCCGCCAGCAGATAACGCCCCCCGGTCCGCGCCATCTGCAGGCCTTCCGTGATCGCCGCCGTGTTTCCGCTGGCCTCGACCACCACATCGGCGCCGTCGCCGTGCCCCAGTTTTTCGGCGAAATGCCGGATCGCCTCCACGCGGTCGTCGACCGAGGTGGAATGCCGATCGAGCACCATCCTGGCCCCGAGCTGCTTGGCGGCCTCCCAGCGCGGCGCCTGGCGTCCCGAGCCCACCGCCAGCACGCGGCACCCGGCATTCACCGCCCAGGCGACGGCAAACAGCCCGAGCGGGCCGGTCCCCTGCACCACGACAAATTCCTTTTTCTGAAGGCCCCCC
Organism: Lentisphaerota bacterium; assembly: GCA_016199105.1. Classification (GTDB taxonomy): domain Bacteria; phylum Verrucomicrobiota; class Kiritimatiellia; order JAAZAB01; family JAAZAB01; genus JACQHI01. The sequence goes on from JACQHI010000274.1 coordinate 3,241, forward strand.
GCTTCCAGAAACACCCGGATCATCAAAGGCCCCGCCGTGAGAAAAGCCGCCACGGCGTCCAAATCCAGCCGTTTGGGAAGCCGGATCAGCCGGGACGCCGGCCAATACAAAAACTCCGAAAAGGCGCCGAAAAAATGGGGCGCTGTCTCCGGGTTCCGGGGAAGCGCCGACAGGTCCGGCGCGAGTTCGTTTCGTCCGCGGACTTCATGCAGCCACTCCGCGCAGTAGGACTGCATGCAGGCCAGAACCAGACAGCCTTCATCGAGCACGTTGCCCAGCGCATCCTGTTTCGCCTCCGGATTCACGGCCCGGACTTCCCCGATGAATTCGGAACCGGGAATCAGGGGCGCCGGGGCGGGCAACCGGCCTTCCAGAAGCCGGATGTCGGCGCGGGTGATGCCGCTCCGGCGCAACGACAGGAGGACATCCCGCCCTCCGGGCGGCGTCACAGGATAATCCCGCACCTCGAGCGGAAGGCCGGGTCCCGTAAAAACGGCCGCGCGCCCAATCATGTCTTTTTTTAAAGCCATGGAATATCCGGATGTGCCCGCGAATTGTCAGTTTATCCACCTACCACCTAACACCCAGCACCTTCCGCCTCTCCCCTGCCACCTCTCTCCGCTTCCCGCTTTCCTCTACCACCAACCACCTACAACCTATCACCCACAACCGCCTTCCCCCGTCCTGCTGTCCACGCCGCGTTCCAGTTCGCCGTGTTTGCGGAGTTCGCGCTTGAGAATCTTGCCGGCGGCGTTCTTGGGAAGGTCCGCCAGGAAAAACACCTTGCGCGGGATTTCATGCCGTCCCAGGGAGTCCTGGCAATGCGCCCGGACCTGCGCGGCCGTGGCCGCCTGCCCCGGCTTCAAGGCCACAAACGCCACCGGAATCTCGCCGTGAAGCGCATGCGGCTCGCCCACCACCGCCGCCTCGCGCACCGCCGGAAAACGATACAACACTTCCTCCACCATCCTCGGATACACGTTCATGCCGTTGACAATGATCATGTCCTTCTTGCGGTCCAGGATCGAAAAATAACCGTCGGCATCCTCCGTACCCAGGTCGCCCGTCCGGAACCAGTCGCCGAAAAACGCCTCGCGGGTTTCCACGGGAAGCTTCCAATAGCCCTTCATGACGTTGGGCCCCCGCACGCAGATTTCGCCGGTCTCGCCGCGCGGTAATTCCCGCCCGCGCTCATCCATGATTTTCATTTCCACATCCGGAACCGGCAACCCGACCGTACCCGGTTTCCGCGATCCCCCGATCGGGTTGACACACGTGACCGGCGAGCATTCCGTCGGCCCGTCGCCCTCGTAAATCGGCTTGCCGAAGCGGGCCTCGAACTGTTTCATGACCTCCACCGGAAGGGCGGCTCCCCCCGAAATGCACAGCCGCAGCGAGGCGAACTTCGGCGTCAACTCGTCCGGCAGGCGCAGAAGCACGCTGTACAGGCTCGGCACGCCCATGAAAACGGTCACGCGCTCCCGGGCAATCGCCTCCGCTACCCCCAGGGGCTCGAAGCGGGGCAACGGCACGACCGTGCAGCCGTGCAGAAGCGGGAAGAGCATGGACGCCGTGGCGGCGAACGCGTGGAACATCGGCAGCACCACCAGGAAAATCTCCCCGCCCGGCGTCAACTGCAAGGCCCGCCGGACGCTGCGCACGTTGGACACCAGGTTGCGATGCGTCAGCATCGCCCCCTTGGGCCGGCCGGTCGTTCCCGACGTGTACAAGATCACCGCCAGATCCTCTTCGGGATTCACCGCGGGCGCCGCGACTTCGCCGGCCGGACGGTTCAGCCAATCGTCCAGAAGGACATCCAACGGATCCGCCTTGTTCGTTCCCATGCACACCCCGAATTCCAGGGAACACAAGGGCTTGATCGCCTGGACCGCCGGCGCCAGAGCCTCCAAATAGATGAGGGCGCGCGCCTCCGCGTCCTGGAGGATGAAAGCCGCTTCCTTCGGATGCAGCATCAGATTGACGGGCACAACGATGGCGCCGGCCTTCAGAATGCCGAAATAGGCGATGGCAAAGAAATCGGAATTGGCGCAGTACAGGCCGATGCGGTCCCCCGGCCGTATCCCGCTCGCCGTGAGGCCGGAGGCCACCCGGTCGGTCAGGCGGCCCAAGGCCGAAAAAGTCGTTGTCCGTCCGTCGAAAACGATCGCCGTCCGCTCCGCATAGGCCGCCACGCTGTCGTTGAGGAGGGAGACCAACGAACCGCCAGCGCCGTCCGGTTTACATCTGTTCATGCGGGCATTTATTCAAAACCGCGCCCGCGCGACAAGCAAAATAGATTTCACGAAGTGAAATCTATTTCGGCGCCGTTCTTCAGGCGCTCGACGAACAGCTCCACTGTCTTGTTGCGTTCCGTCTCCCGGAGAACGCGGAGGATGGATCCCTTCACCGCGTCGAAGGGCAGCGGCACCGTGCCGTGATGGTGTTCGTCCTTGCGGAACAAATGGTAGCCCAGCGGGCTGGCCACCGGCTCGCTCACCCCGCCCACGTCCATCTCGTAAACCGCCTTCTCGCAGTCGGGCGTGAGCTGGCCGCGCCCGAACTCGCCGAGTTCGCCGCCGGACTTTTCGCCCGTCGGACAGTCCGAGAAACGCGCGGCGAGCTCGGCGAAGTTGGCGCCGTCCAGGATTTGTTTCCGCAGCGCCTCGATGGTTTTCCGGGCCGTCTCGCGGCTCCCGGGCTTTTTCGCGTCGGCCTTCACGAGGATATGGCGGATCCGCACGCAATCGGTCTTGACGAATTCGTCGGCGTGCAGCTCGAAATAGTTCAACGCGTCGTCCTCCGTCGGCTCTGTCGCGTCCGCCGCCAGCCGGCTCACCAGCCGGTCCACGAGGGCGGCGGCGGAGAGTTCCCCGCGAAAAGCCTCCAGGGACGTCCCGCGGCGGCGGAGATGCTCCTCGAACGCCGCCTCGCCGCCGAGCTGTTTCCGCAGGGACTCGATTTCCCGCTCGAGCGCCCCCTCGTCCGGCTCGATATTCCGGCGCAGGGCTTCCTCGAGAAGGAGTCTCCGCCCGATGGCGACCTGCTTCGCCTGGTCGCGCAGCGCGTCCAGATCCAGCTCGCGCTCCGGCATGCGGCTCGTGAAGACCTTCCGCAGCCGCTGAAATTCGCGCTCAATCTCGCCCGGCGCTATGGGATGCCCGTTGACGATAAGGGTCATGGTTCTTGCCTGAGTGCCGAGTGTCGAGTGTCGGGTGAGGAGTGACGAGCGGCGGGTGACGGGTGTTGGACGTTCATTCCGTTTCCGCCCTGATCCACGCCAGATAGGGCGGGTGCCCCTTGAGCACCGGCGCCACGAGGATTTCCGGCACCTCATAGGCGTGATGCGCCTTGATGTGCAACACCAGTTTCCCGGCCAGCGAGGCCCGGGTCTTGGCGAGCAACAGATATTCCGAGGCGCGTTCCACCTTCCCCTTCCAGCGATACACGCTCCGGATGGGCAGGATCTGCACGCAGGCCGCCAGCCGGCTCCGGACGATAAGGTCCGCCAGGGCCAGGGCCTGTTCTTCGTTTTCAACCGTGGTATTGACCACCACGATTTTTTCCGCACGCTGTTTCATGGCACGTCCTCCAGACGAAAATCCGAGCCCCAGCATAGGATGCCGGGGAATCCGAGTCAAATCCTGTCGCCGGGATCCGGCGAACGGGTGCGCCGATCCTGCTCCACCAAGCCGGGTGGCTGTCGTAAGTCCCATCTCCGAATGGGACCATCTTTTTGTACCCGATTGGGAGTCCGACAGGCTCCTGCTATTCCTAAAGAAAACGGAGCGCACCGGCGGTATTTCTGCGCTTCTACATAATCGCCGCATTCCACAGCATAAGGAATCGCAGGGCACACCACCTTTACAGTCCACTCATTCTCACCCGTTTTTTGGGGAGCGGATACAGCCAACTCAACACGAACCGGCTTTCCAGTGGGATCGTTTACATCGAAAGCAGTTTGAATAATCGGTTCCATATTCGTCTGCGGCCAACGCCACCGCCGCTGTCACCCCCGGAGCAGCGCCGGCCATGATACCTAGACCATCTAGGTATAATGGCCTCGCCACTTGTTATTCCGTCGAGGACTTGGCCGGTTTATTCCTCTTCGCCACCGCGCTGAAATCAGAGATGAAGCAGTCTTTGATCATATTGCCTGGAGCCCAGCGTCACTACCGAGGCGGTTCGAGACCCGCATCCGCGCGGGTTGAAGAATCGCCTCCGGAAGATTGCCGGACATCCTTTTCGAGTTTCTCCAGCCGTTTCCACATCGAGACGATAAGACGGTCGTATGTTTGGCCTCTAATCTCCACGATAAGCAACCCGATAAATATGCCAAGAATACAAGCCGCCATAAGCCCAAGCGCATACATTCTTGATGCTGCAATGGACAAGTTTGCATAGGTGCTGAGCAAGTCAGGCAGCTGTTGTTCAAGATTGGCAATGTTAAACGTGTAAGGGAGCACCGGGCTTATAACGTGCGTTGCTTTTTGATAGGCCGCGATCGCCAGCCCCAAGAGCACGCCATAGAGGGGTATCACGAAGCAAAGCGCAATGATCCGTATCTTGCGTTTCTGCATCTGTTCAATCATTTTCTGTTCTGAGATCATGACCTGTCCTTATCATGAAATCCGATATTATCATCCCTTTTCAAGAAACCCAACGAACAGAGGAATCGATCGGCGGCGCGGCGAGTCTCTGTGTACGGTTGATTCTCATGCAGACGTTCCCGGTTTGCTTCACCGAATCCTGCCTTTACGCTGAAATGTTGCACGCCGGAATTGTCAGACAGCCCCGCGGGTTTGTCAAACGCAGAAGCAGAAGTATCATGCGTTCTATATCTTCATTCCTTTCGAGCCCCGGGTGGTATAGACTGACCGCCATGGCTGGACTTGCGGAGAACAACATTCTGAAGCGGGCGGCGGCGCGGCTGGGGCGTCCGCACGGGCCGGCCTGGGGCGTTATCATGTCCGCCTTCCTGGCCGGATCGCTTTGGGCCGAAACGTCCGAGCCGCCCTGGCAGGTAAATGCAACGCCGGTCCGGTTTTTCCTGCAAAAAAACGAAAAGTCGCCGTGGCCGGCGGAGGTCGGGACCGCGGCAATCTGTGGCCTGTTCCCAACCGGCGGCCTGATCGGCGTGGTGACGCGCGGCGGCAAAGCCGTGCCGTCAAAAGTGCTGTGGGCGGCGGAAGGCGAACCCCTCAAAATCCTCTTCGACACGTCAGATCACGAACAGGCCTATGATGTGGTTGTCGGGCTGGAACCGGCTTCCAATGCCGTGCCGGACTGGGAGCCCCGCGCCGGACTGGTGCTGGAAACCCGGGACTATGCGGAGTGGCCGCTCGACACATTGGCGCAAATGCAGGACGCCTGGGGAAAAGGACGGCAGGTTTTTGGACGAAGCCTCGTCCCTAAAATTTTCGACGGAATCCACCATCACGGGCCGTCTCAGAATTTCATGGGGCGCTATACCGGCGCCTTCTGGGTCGGCAATGCCGGTGCGTATGCGTTTGCGACGTTATCGGACAACTCCTCGTTTCTCCTGATCGACGGAAAGCCGGTGGCGGAGTGGCCGGGCACGCACAACCTGCATGGGGGGCGGAGGGGCGAACATCACGGCCAGGCGCAACTGCAGGCAGGGACACACAGCCTCGAATATTTTTGCGTTCAGAAGGCGGCGCCTGCCGTCGCGGCGGTCGCGTGGAAAAGACCCGGCCAGGACCGCTTCGAGATCATGCGCGAGTCGGCCTTCGTTCCCGTGGCCGGTTTCCATGCGGCCGATTGGGCTTCGGCCCCGGGCGGGACCATGGCCGCCTACTTCGAATGGACGATGGTGGAACACGCCTCGGCGGCGGACTCGACCCTGGTCACCGCGGAATTCCGGGCGATACCTTTGGACAAAGACAGCGTCTACCGGTGGAATTTTGACGATGGCGCGACGGCGACGGGCGCGGTTGCGCGCCACGTGTTTCTGTGTCCGGGTCTTCGCTCGGTCCGGCTTGAGGTGACGGATAAGAACCACCGGGTCTCCTCCGTCGAGCAGAAGGTGCGCATTCATTCCCGGTGGTTGCAGGTGGAGGAGTGTCCGCGGGTGGTCGTGGAGCGTCAGAAAGCGGAGCTGGCTGCCTGCAATCTTTCCGCCTTGCCGGTACGGGATCTACGGGCCGCCGCGATCTTCGCGGCTGCGGAACAGGAACGGGTCTGGCTGGTTCAATTGGGGGACGCGTGTCTGAAACGGAAAGCGGAGTTTGGGCCGGACACCGCCGGCCTGTTCGCCCTGCTGGCGGGCAACTATGAGCATCCGGACGTGCGCGCCCTTGACCGGGCCTTGCAGGCCTATCGGACGGCGATCGAGCTCAAGCCTCCGGACCGGAAACTGGAGGCGCGGACCCGGCTCCAGATGGCCGGCCTGCTGATCCATGGGTTGGCGGATGCGGGCCAAGCGGCTGAACTGCTCCGGTTGCTTGACGCGGCGCAGTTGGACGAACACGGAAAGCGGCTGCAGAGGATTTACCTGGCGGATATCATGCTGGCGCAGGGCGACGCCGGCCAGGCGCAGGAGGTCTATCTCCAAATCGGCGGCACGGCGGGCATGGCGGATGTCCGGCAGGCCTTGAAGCAGACCGTTCGGCTGGAGATGGCGCTGAACTACATCACGCGGGAGGAATTTGACGGGGCGTACGGGATCCTCAAGGCCCTGGAATGGGAGATACCGGTCAAGCGGCTATCCACGCAGACGGGCTTTGCGTTGATCGTCACGCATCTCTGCCGGAAGGAATATCCCCGGGCGCTCGCCCGTTGCCGTCTGCTCGCCCAGGCCGGCCTGACGGGAGAGAACCAGGCCCACCTGCTTTATCTCACCGCCGAAACGTACACCGACATGGGGCAGACGACACAAGCGCTGGAGGTCTGCCGGCAATTGATCTCCGAATTCCCCAACACGGAATTCGCCGCCCGGGCCAAGGACAAGATGGAGAAACGGTGACCCCTCCGTCGTCTGGACTTTGGAGGACAAGCGGCCGACGCTACATCCGGTAAGGAACACAGATCTTGCATGAAAACGCTTTCATTCCAAATTCCCGACGAGGTGTATGACACGCTCGCACAAGAGGCGACGCGGCAGGGCCAATCCGCCGAGCACGAGGCCTTGCTCTGGCTGGCGCGCCACAGCCCCCGTGCGTCCGCGGCGACTCTCCGCCGCAACCGGCAGCGCCGCCATGCGTTCGAGCGCCATTTCGGAGAATGGAACAGCGGGAACCCGAATGCCGGCGACAACCGCGCCATCGACGCGGATCGCGCGCGCGCCGTCGGCGCGCATGAATCCTGATAATGTTGCACCGTTCCGACCTTCTCCTGTTGCGTTCCCGTTCCGACAAAACCTATTCGCTTTGCGACGCGGTCAGTTTTCTGGTCATGCGCCAGCGAGGTGTCTCCATCGCCCTGACAACCGATCATCACTTCGCCCAGGAAGGCTTCACACAGGCGCTGCCGGCATAAAAGCCCCCTGCCGGACTATTCAGGGTGAAACAGGCTTCCAGCCTGTCATCACGTCCACCATCCGAGAGGACAGGCTGGGAAGCCTGTCTCACCCTTGTCCATCCCCCTCCTTTTTCGAACGGCGTCGCGGCAAGCGCGCGCCCTACGGGATCGAACTCTTCGTTAGCCGACCGGCATCCCCTCCAACCGTGAACCGCCCCGCCTGCAATCCGTCAGCCGACGGATAGCACTGCGGGCAGGTGAACCGTTAAACCCTGCCCCCTTTTATTCCACCGCGCCGACGGCGGCCATGCCGGGACCGCCCCAGGCCGTGGCCCAGGAAATCAGCGAGCCCGATGCCGTGAAAATGAACCACTGGCCCGCCGTCTCGTTGTACACCGCCAAGTCCGACTTGCCGTCCCCATCGTAATCGCCCGGCACAGGCACGAAACCCGAGCCCCCGCAACTTGTCCCCCACATCAGGATGGCGCCGGCCACCGTCCGTCCGTACCAGGTTCCCAGCGTCCGGTTATAAACCACCAGATCGGCGATCCCATCCCCGTCATAATCCCCAGGAACGGCCACGAAGCCCGGCCCGCCCCAGGCCTGTCCCCACAGGATCATGCTTCCATCCACCCCGCGGACATACCAGGCGGCCGTGCTCTCGCTGTACACCGCCAAGTCCGACTTGCCGTCCCCATCGTAATCGCCCGGCACAGGCACGAAA
>JACQHI010000275.1 GCA_016199105.1 Lentisphaerota bacterium
GGCGTCACGGTCCCGCAACACGGTGTTATGAGCCCGGGCAAGCACCCGGCCCCGGAACGCCACGCAGGCCCCGAACGGTCCGCCGTCATTCCGGCGGACGCCGCGTCGCGCCTCGGCGATCGCCACGACCATGAATTTGTTCCACGACATGATATGTCACTCCAGTCGGATCAATATGAATCCGGCGGCCTGCGGATACAAGCAGGAAGAACGTTCTGGTACAGGCACACCCCAACGCCGCCTGATGTAAAGCCTGTTCGAAAAGTTGTTGCAATCTGTGAAAGCCCGCAAACCGGCTATCTTGGAGGGCGAACCTGTGGTGAGCCGTGAGAAAGAAATGGGCATGAAGCAAGAAAGAATCAACCGATGTTCCGACGTTCCACCCACAATGCGCGTCCCCGACCTCTCGGAGAGTCGGGGCATCCGGCTCACCACAGGTTCGCCCTCCAAAGACAAACGGCTCCTCCCGCTTTTACAGTTTTCTTTGCGCCGGATTATGCTAGGGTCAACAGCCAAGCCATGAACCCATTCTTCCTGCCGGGTGTCCGTGAATATCGCCAGCGCGCGTCGCAAACCCCGATGCCGGCAACGGTCATTTTCGACCGGCTGCCGGAACGCCTCGACGGCACGCTCCCTGTCGATGACCTGCGGCAATGGAAACAAACGGGCAAAGGCGCCCTGACCGTATCCTTTCACCCATGTCCGGTAAAGACGTTCTGCCGGGCACCCTTGAGGCCGTTCCAGCGGCGGGAAGCGTACCGCTTGTCGGTCACCGACGGCCGCGTCCGGGTCGAATACGAGACGGAGGAAGGCGCGTTCCGGGCGCTGACCACGCTGGCCCAGTTCCTGCAATTGCACGCGGACCTGCGCCGGCCGACCCTGGCTGCGGCCGTGATGACGGATTACCCCGCGCTGGAATACCGGGGCCTGATGTATGACTTCGCCCGGAACCAGGTCCACCGGCAGACCCATGTCCTGGAGGTGATCCGGCTGGCCATCCGCTTCAAGACGAACCACATGCAGCTCTACCTGGAGGATCATTTCCAGTTCCCCTCCCTTCCGGCCTATCCCGGCAACCGGCATTACCTCTCGCCCGGGCAGGCGCACGAACTGGACGCATTCGCCCGGAAGAATTTCCTGACGCTGATTCCCCAGACAAATTGCCTGGGCCACAACGAAGGCGCGCTGGGCCGCGAGATTTTCAACGACCTCATGGAGGACCGCTTCCGGGGCGCGCAGGTGTGTCCTTCCAATCCGGCCACGCTCAGGCATCTGGACCTTCGCCTGCGCGACCTGGCCTCGGTTTTCTCATCGCCTCTGCTCCATATCGGCGGCGACGAGGCCTGGGAACTCGGTTATTGCTCTGCCTGCCGCGCATTCGCGAAACGGCACGGCGGTGGGGACCGGGGCAAGGGCGAACTCTACCTGAAACATCTGCTGGCCGTGCGCGCCATCGCCGCGCGGCATGGGCGGCGCATCGCCGTCTGGGGCGATATGATCAAGAACCACCCCGGCATCCGACGTCGCGTACCCCGCGACGTCGTGATTTATGACTGGATTTACGGGAATTCCGATTATGCGTCGTTGAAAACCTTCCGGGATCTCGGCTTCACGGTGATCGCCGCCGCATCCAGCTCCTCCTATGAATCGGTCGGCATGAACCTGCCCCGTTGCGCGGACAACATCCAGTCGCTCTTCCACGACGCGAACCGACTGAATATCCGTGGCGGAGAAATGACGGTTTGGGAAATGGAGCACGGCACTTTCTTCCATTCCTCGCTGTTCGCCGTGGCGTATGCCGCCCACTTCCTCTGGTCCGGCCGGCGTCTGCCTTTCGACAACATGGCCCGACGCTTATCGGTGAATTATTTCGGGCTGGACGCACCGGTTTTCGGCCGGCTGACCAAGACCCTTTTCGATGAGATCCAGGCCCATTTTCGGAAGGGCTTGCTCAGCGCCGCCAGGGAAGCGCCCGTTCCCACCCTCGGTTACGGCGGTTGGGACAATCTGATGCGGCTGCGAAAGGCGATTTTCTGGTGGACATCCGACATTCCGGAAAAACAGTCGCCGTTTTATCACCTGATCGGCCTGCTGACGACTCCCTCGTACGATCCGGAATATTTCGAGCGCGGCCAAAAGGGCGTCCGACGCGCGCAGGCCGACATCGCGGAGCTCCGCCGGCGGGCGAAACGGCGGGCGGACATCCTGCTCGTCTATGACATGACCTGCCGGATGTATGACTTCACCGTATGGATGACGGAGCGGATTCGCGCCCTGGAAAAGGATTATCATCGAGGAGCGCTGGCCCAGGCGCGCGGCGACCGGGGCTGGCACCGACACTTGAAGGGCCTGACCGATTTCCTAACGGAAATCGAGCGCCGCTACCGGGAACTCCGGGCGCTGCAACGGATCGCTTCGACGCGCTACGGACATCCGGAAGCGGATATCCGGCAACTGGACATCCATCTTTCGCTGACGCGCCGGTTCCGCGACAAACTTCTGCGCCTCAAACAGTCGCGGGATCCGCTGCCCTCCTATCACCGTTTCCTTCTGGAATATCCGCTTCGGCATTGGTGAGGCTTTCCGTTGAAGGGCGGGCAGTCTGCCGACATGCCTGCCCTACAAAAATAATCAAATTACATTCCAACCGTAGAGCCGGTTTTATACCGGCTATCAGGGACGACTCCGGTCTGCCGACGCTTTCTAGCTTCCTACCCATACTGGGAAAATGGGAAGCAACTGGGAAAAAGCGCTTGACACGTTGTACAATTTTGGCGGTAATCGCGGGCACGGGAAGCTTGAGGTCGACGGATAACCCTCACAAACGATGCAAGGAGAGCGACTGTGGAACATATGATCAACTGGATTGTGGGCATCGTGGGACAATGGGGTTATCCCGGCATTGTCATCATGATGTTTCTCGAAAGCTCGTGTTTTCCATTTCCCAGCGAAGTGGTTATGATCCCGGCCGGCTATCTGGCTTCGCCGGCCTATCGGACCTCGGCCGCCTACATTGCCGGGCACGAAATGAACGCCTGGGTCGCCATCCTGATGGGTACTATCGGCAGTTGGCTCGGCGCCCTGTTCAACTACTATCTGGCGCTCATCCTGGGCCGCCCGCTGCTCCTCAAGTGGGGCAAGTATTTTTTTATTTCGGAAAAGAACTTCGCGAAAGGCGAGCGTTTTTTTCAGACGCACGGGGAAATTGGCACCTTCACCGGCCGCCTCGTGCCGGTAATCCGTCAGTACATTTCCCTGCCAGCCGGCCTGGCCCGCATGAACATCTCGCACTTCCTCTTCTGGACGGGCCTGGGCGCCGGCATCTGGGTCGCCATCCTCAC
>JACQHI010000276.1 GCA_016199105.1 Lentisphaerota bacterium
CCGCCGCCGGCGTTGGTCCCCCCTGAAAGGAAACGCACCAGCCATCAACCCAGTCGTTCACACCCGCGCCACAAAATAATGCCGCCCCGCACGGCTGCCGAAAGGTCACGCTTGTCGAGCAGCCCGCCAAAGCCAAGGGCTACCCTCTCCCAGACCCTCTTCCAGAAGGCGAGGGTGCGGTGGGTTGTTCGCGGAGCTTGGACTTGTTTGCTTGGCGGACCTCGCTGTGTTGCAAGTCCTTGCTTGAACGGGTGTTGGAGTTGGAGTAGAAAAGGTCCGACGGAAAGGGTCGCGGGCTGAGGCCCGGACGGAGTAACCATGCTGTTTGAACGCCAACATCTTCTGCTGAGCCTGCTCTATGCCCTTGGCGGCGAGGCGGGTAACCTGGATTTTCAAAAATGGCTGCTGCTTTACACCCGGGAATGCGAGGCGACGCCCACCTATGAATTTGTGCCCTACAAGTTCGGCGGGTTTTCGTTCAGCTCGTATGCGGATAAGCGGCGTTTGATCGCGCGGGGCTTGCTTGAAAATGATGATCAGAAGTGGCGCCTGACGGACTCCGGCCGGACGGCGGTCCGTCGAAAGGGCGAACAGCGGGAACGCGTGGATCGGTTCTGCCGGCGCTATGGGACGATGTGCGGCACGCCGTTGATCGCGCTGACTTACCGGAAATTCCCCTTCTTCGCCATCCGCAGTGAAATTCTGGAGAGCGTGTTGCCGACGGTGGCGGAGCGGGATCCGGTGAACGCGGCGCGTCCGCCAAAACGCGACCCCGGCCTTGTGACGATCGGCTACGAAGGCAAATCGTTGGAGGCGTATCTGAACCAGTTGTTGCGCGAGGGCGTGACCGTGCTGTGCGATGTGCGGCGGAACCCGCTCAGCCGGAAGTATGGCTTCTCGAAAGGGACGCTGGGCAAAGGATGCGAAGGGGTGGGCATCCGTTACGAGCATCTGCCGGAACTGGGCATTGCGTCGGACCGCCGGCGGGCGCTGAACTCGCAGGCGGATTACGACGCGTTGTTCGCGGAATACAAACGCGACGATTTGACCCGGCAGGGGGCGGCGCTGGACCGCATTGCGGCCTGGATTCAAAAAGATGGCGAACGGGTGGCGTTGACATGTTACGAACTGCATCCGCAGCAGTGCCACCGGCATTGCGTGGCGGCGGCGCTGGCGCCGCTGTTGCCCGGCCGGGCTGATATCCGGCATCTGGAGGAGCCATGCCCCGGGAACGCGTCCTGATCACTGTAAAGACTTATCCAACCCTCTCGAAGAAATACGGGGAGACGGTCTGCACGGCGGGGGTGCGGGCGGACGGCTTCTGGGTGCGGATTTATCCGGTGCCTTTCCGCCGCCTGGGTGAAGAGGGTCAATATCGCAAGTTCGACTGGATCGAGCTCGATCTGATGAAAGCGCGCTCCGATCCCCGGCCGGAATCCCGCCGTCCCGTGGATCCGAAAGCCATTAGCGTCGTCGGGCACATGGGCACGGACGACGGCTGGAGCGAGCGCCGCCGGCTTCTGCTCAAGACGGCCAAGGTCTATGACCGGTTGCAGCCGTTGCTGAACGGCGCCAAGGAAAACACGATTTCGCTGGCCGTCTTCAAGCCCGCGCGCATTCTCGATTTTGTCTGGGAGGAGTGCGAGCGCGACTGGGATGCCGCGAAGGTCGCCGCGATGCGGAACAATGCCGCGCAAGGCGAGCTATTCGCCGAGGATGCGTGGCGGCAGACATTTGCCGTGATGCCCAAGCTTCCCTACAACGTTTCCTATCGTTTTCTCGATGCCGATGGAAGGAAGAGCGAGCTGCAGGTCCTGGATTGGGAGGCGGGGCAGCTCTTCTGGAATTGCATGAAGGCGACAAAGAACAACGAGGCGGCCGCTCTGGAAAAGGTGCGGCAGAAATATCTGGATGAGTTCGCGAAGAAGGACCTGCATTTCTTTCTCGGCACCATGCAACAGTTCCATGGATTTGCCCCAAACCCGTGGGTCATCATCGGGGTCTTTCCCATTCCCAACGAGCGCCAGATGGATTTGCTCTGAACCATGTCCCACACCTATACAGAAGACCAGCTTGTCGAGCAGCCCGCGATCCAGCTTTTCGCGGAGTTGCATTGGACAACCGTGTCGGCCATGGAAGAAGTCTTTGGCGCGAATGGCACGCTCGGTCGTGAAACTCCCGGCGAGGTGGTGCTCGAAACCCGGTTGCGCGCGGCGCTGTTGAAGTTGAATCCGACGCTGCCATCCGAGGCGGTCGAAGCGGCGGTGGTGGAATTGACCCATGATCGGTCGGCCATGAGTCCGGCGGCGGCGAACCGCGAGGTTTGGAAGCTCTTACGCGACGGGGTGAAGGTGTCGGTGCCCGACCGCGCCAGGGGAGGGCAGAAGACCGAACGGGTGCAGGTGGTGGTTTGGGACGACCCGTGCGCGAACGATTTCCTGCTGGTCAGCCAGATGACCGTTACCGGTCCGCTTTACACATGCCGTCCGGATTTGATCGGCTTCGTCAACGGCCTGCCGCTCGTCGTGATCGAATTGAAGAAACCCGGCGTGCCGGCCCGGGAGGCGTTCGACGATAATTTCACCAGCTACAAACACGCGCAGAACGGGATTCCCGCGTTGTTCTGGTATAACGCGCTGCTGATCGCATCGAACGGCACGGAGAGCCGCGTCGGGTCGCTCACGGCGGAGTGGGATCGGTTTTTCGAGTGGAAACGCATCGAGCGCGAGGCCGAGCCGCGCCGGGTGTCGCTGGAGGTGATGATTCGCGGGACGTGCGAAAAGTCGCGCCTGCTGGACCTCGTGGAGAATTTCACGCTTTTCTCGGAGCACAAGGCGGGGCTGGTGAAGATCATCGCCCAGAATCACCAATACCTCGGCGTGAATAATGCCATTATCGCGATGCTCAAGGCGCGCCAGACAGGGAATGGGCGTGGGGGAGTGTTCTGGCAGACGCAGGGCAGCGGCAAGAGTCTGGCGATGGTATTTTTCGCGCAAAAAGTGCTGCGCAAGGTAGAGGGCAACTGGTCGTTCGTGGTCGTGACTGACCGCGTGGAATTGGACGACCAGATTGCGCGGACGTTCGCCGCGTGCGGCGCGGTGAGCGATGCGAATGTTTGTCATGCCTCAAGTGGCGCGCATTTGAAGGAGCTGCTGGGCGGCAATCATCGCTATGTCTTCACGCTGATCCACAAGTTTCAGCCCGTCCGAGCTCGGGCTGAAACACCCTTTTCCGACGCTTCGCGCCACCCTCTCC
>JACQHI010000277.1 GCA_016199105.1 Lentisphaerota bacterium
ACTTCACGCTGATCGTAGGCCTTGCCATCTGCCACGGTCTTCAGCCGGTAGGTCTCGGCGTCGGCGAGGGCCTGAATCTTATACTTTTCACCGTCGGCCGTGATCTTGTTCAGGTCTCTGTCGCCGCCGGCCAACCTGCGCTTGGCTTCGGCCTTGTTGTCCTCGATCTGGATCGACAGCATGGCCGCGACGACTTCGGGTTGTTTGTCCGCGTTGGCCGCCTTGGACTGTACCTCGATCCGCTTCTCCTGGGCCATGGCCTCCTGCTGGTACTGAGCCTGCTGTTGCAGGGCGATTTCCCGCTTGGTCTGCGTGTCGAGCAGGGCCTGATCCACTTTGATGTAGGCGATCAGGAGATTCTGGGCCTCGACGTGATACACCTCGAATTGCTGCTGCGCCTTTTCCAGCGCCGAGCGCTGCAGCTCGGTCCGGCTCATGATGAAATTGATCGCCTTCTCCTCGCCGGCCTTGTTGCGGAAGGAGGAATCGATCAACGGGTGCACGATCTGTTCGATCAGGTTCTTGACCGAGCCGAAGCGCGCAATGATGAACGCCGCGTTCTGCGGCCGGATGCGGATGATCATGCGCACGTCCACCTCGAGCTGGAAACCGTCCATGGAGGTCACCCGCAACTGGGAGAATTTAAAGAACTCAGTTGCCTTGTTGCTGTCGCCCGCATCGTAGACTTCGTCGTTCGTCCGGAGGCTTCCTTTCTTTGCGGCCTCGGGGATCGTGTGTTGCGCCCGCTGGTCAACTCCCGAAGCCCAGTCGATCGTGACGGCGCTCGTGGGAACCAGGTAGGCCGTGAAGGCCAGGGGATTGAGGTTGTACGTGCCGGGCGCGATGGGCTCTTTCCAGATGCCCCGCATGTTCTTGTCGAGGATCAATAGCGACTCCACCTCTTCATGCACCGGCTGGCCCAGTTCGAGGCTCTGCTTCCCCGATGTGCCGGACGCCGCCGGCCCCGGCGCACCCTCTTTTTTCTCGAGATCCAGGCCGACATTGGACCGCAGGACCGCCACATAGCCTGGCGGAACTTCGGCGACATTGTAGTGTTCGACCGCGAAAAGCAATGGATTGATGTAATACTTCCCGGGTTGGAGGGTATCCAATTGGGGTCCACGGTGCCCCGCGCTATTGAGGAAAGCCTGGCCGTCCTGGAAATACTGGCAGTTCTTGACGTTCGGACAGGCCGGTGTCGGGGCTTCCAGCGGCCTGGGCGCCACGATATTTCCGGACGGAAGCGGGAGCCCGTCGTTCGCGATCACGACCCCGATCTTCTCGCCCGGGATCTCCGTGACGGGCATTTTGGCGATCTTGAACGCATACAGGTTGATCCGGTACGAACCGGGCCTGAGGATGCTCACCTGCGGCCCCTTCCGTCCCCCTTTTTCCAGGAACATTTTCGCGTCCTGGAAGTGGTTGCATTCGACTTCGTCGCCGAGCAACCGGCCATGGGGAATGGACTTGCCGTCGATCGATTCCACGATGCCCACCTCGGACGGCAGGATTTCGGTGACCGGCACCTTGCTGATTTTCCAGATGATCGGTATTCTCCAATAGAGACCCGGCATCAGGATGTCGGCCTGGACGCCGATCTCGCCATTGCGCGCCACGATCTGGCCCGGCGGCATCTTCAGGCCGAACATCTTCTTGGTGAGGATGCCGACTTCATCGTCGCCGATAAGTTTCAGGCCGAGCGCGAGAAACAACAAGACCGCGAAAATTGTGCCCCCGACAAGACTCGCCGTAAGCGGATCCATATTTCCTCCTGACTTTCCATGCATCGACCAACAGTTAGGTCCCGCGCCAACGACCGCTCGTTATTCTGCGAAGCAACTTACAGCCGGGAAAAAACAGCGTCAAGAAGGAAATGGCCGCGGAAAGGCGGGGGACCTGGGGCCTGGGAGAGCGGCGCCGGCTGTCACTCACCCGTTCCGCGGCTCGGCATGGCTTTGCCCTCCATTGGCAGAGCAATCGTTGCAGTCATGCGAACCGCCGGGTTGTGGGTTTCGAGTGGAGCGAGAATACTCACCAGCCTTTTGTGTGCGCCCAGCATGGGCGCCCCTATTTGATTGTGTCCATGAAAAACAAATCCATCACGCGCTGCGCGTTCTTCGCATTGAGCACCAGTGCGCCGTGACCCTGATCAGGGTCTTCGATGGCGTCGAGCACGATCGCGCCCTGTTCCTTCAGCCACGCCGCGGCACGTCGCATGCCCGGAATACCGGAACGGTCGGGATGCGGATCGTGCCCTCCGGCGGACGTGACCCAGCGTGTGCCCTTGAGGGGGTGATCGCCATACGTGCCGTCGAGGATTGCGCGGGTCGGCGGGTAGTCGAGGCCGACACCGCCGGAACTGGCGACCGCGAGCGAGAAGAAGCGGCGGCCCCGGCCGGCATCGAGAGCCATCACCGCAAAGGAATTGGCGGAACCGCGGCTGAAGCCGTGCAACATCGCCGTGCCGGGTTCAACTCCGAGCTTCGGCAAGGCGTTTTCCAGTTCCCGGTAGATTTGCTTCGGTGTGTAATAGGCCGTAATCTTGTCGCCCTCTCCGAGCCACCACTGCACGCATATCACGCCCACGTCGCGGTTTTTCAGGTGCGGATGCCAGATGGCCAGGTCGTCCGTGGCAAAGCCATCGGAGCCGTGAAGCGATACGATCCAGTGTTTGGGTTTCTCCGTCGCCTTCCACACGACGAGAAAGCTTTGTCCGTCCAACGTTGGCAGGAGGTCCGGTTTCAACTTCGCCGCATCGGCAAACCATTTGCCGCCCTGCGCCTTTTGATAGAGCTCCGCCGCATGGCCGGTGAGTGCCGCTTTATTTGAAGTCGTCGTGTCCTTCGCCTGCATTTGTGCCAGGCCCATTTCCGCCGCAACCAGAAAGCTGACAATCAATGAAAGTAATTTCATCATTTCTCCTTGCCGAACGGGGGCGTTCACGGGCGGCGAGGCTTCGCGCCGTACCGTGCGACGCCGTGTTGGCCTCCGATCTCCTTGATAAAGTCGGACGGGGAAACGATGCGGATACTTCCCCATTGCCCCAAGTCCAGCAGGTGCGCATCACCGGAGACGATGACATCCGCGTCGGCGGCATCCGCGCACTCCAGCACCATGTTGTCCTTGGGGTCATCCGCAATTGCCTGCACCTTGTTGCGCGGGTCCACAACGTGACACAGAAGATGGAACTCATCGACAAAGGCGAGAGCCTGCTCCGCCGACAGTCCGAACTTGGGGCGCTGAAGAACACCGCGCACTTCGTCGAGAATCGGTAGCGATGTGAAGCAGCGTGCCACCCCCTCAACGACCGAGCCAAGAACGCGAGCGGGGTTGCCGCCGAAAAGAAACCCGGAGATGATGACATTGGAGTCAACCACGATCCGGGGAGGCGTCATGCGCGCGACCTCTTGATGCCCCGGAACGCTGCGATCTCCGTGGCAACGTCATCGGGCTTGAGCCCCTTCTGTAGCGCGAGCGCCTGCCCGGCACCGAAGATTCCCGTCCACCGCTCGCGGCGCCGAATGTATTCCCGTGCGGCCTCACGCAACAGTTCTGAACGGCTCCGCGCCTCGCCGCGCGCAACGCGGTCGATGTCCCGAAGCAGCGCATCCTGAAACGATATGTTCACAGTCACCGTGCTCATGTCTTCTCCTTGTCTTCAAGCCCAAACATACAATGATTGTATGCCAAATGTCAACGTCAGCCTTGATGCACTGAGGAACACGCGCCCGGCGCGGACCACGCATGCCGGGTGGTGTGGGAGCCGGGGCTGGCCCTCACGGGTCAGTCCCGGCGACCCGATTGGGCGTGTTCATTCCTCTTCGGTTCGCTTGCCTCCAAGTGATCCAGAAAGTTAGTCCTGGGACCCAGAGAAAGGCCAGAATCATTCCGAGCATCTGCGCATGCGTTCCGCAGAGCCAGCCCCAGAGCATGAGAGGCCAAAGTAGCACCGCCAGCACCGGGAACGCCATTGAGATGCCCGGTTCCCCTGTTCCGGGGAAACGCCAGAGCAAACCGAGAATAAGACCAACATGGAGTGCCGCAGCGAGAAGGGGGCATCCGATGAGAAGCACGATCTTTTGCGTTTTGTTCATCTCATCTTCCGCCCAACGTTTTATGACTCAACCTTTACTTTCGCTGACAATTTCAGCTTGTTGTGCTGTCGAAAAAGTTACTTAAGCAAAGAGCCACAGTCAACAAGCAACAAAACGCGGTGAAGTCTGCGGAAGTTGTTGTTACTGCGTTCCTTCGCGGTACGATTACTTTAGGGTGCCACACCGTGTCCGATTAGGATGTAGGTCCGAAATCCGTCTCGCCTTTGCTAAGCGCTGACCTGAAACAAGGGCGTCTGTCATTCCAGGTGGCCCGGCCGCTCCCGTGAGGGACGTTGGCCCGTCCCACGTGAGCAAGTTTGCCCGCCCGCGGCGGGCGGGATTTAATGGATTGAAGCTGCGGGAGCGGGAGCGCGAA
>JACQHI010000256.1 GCA_016199105.1 Lentisphaerota bacterium
ATGGAGAATGCAGAAGTGCGAGTTGCAGAGGGGGCAGATGCTTGTTCCGTATTCATAATTCTACTTTCTTTCTTATCGATCTTTCCTGAACCCCGAATCCTAAACCCTTGAACCTGATCCGTTACGCATATTCAAATACCACCGCTTGATGACAGCGGAATTCGGGAACCACCACTTCCGCCTGGCCGCCGCGCCGCTTCAACGGTAGCGGGCGGTTCTGGGGGACGAGCCGGACCCGCCGGATTTTCTCCGGCACCCGCAGGGTTATCGGCACGTTCCGGAGCGGCACGAGATCCTCGATCACCTGGCAGCGGCCGCGCTGGAGCGCGGGGGCATAGAGCACGTGAGCCACATACCGGTTCTGCCGGGGTTGGTGCACGAGGCTGACGCGTCCGCAGCTCGGCATTTCCACGGAAAGCGTCGGCCGGCGGTGCATCAGCCGGAGGCCGTTCAACACGAGGTCGCGATGAAGGCGCGCGCCGTGCACGGCATACAGGGCGTCCAGGGCATGGGCGAAGAAGAGCACGGACCCTTTTTTCAGAATGCCCGGGTGGGCGGCGTCGGTCAGGCGGTAGGGCGTGTTCTGGTGCGAGCAGTAGCGGGCATAGGTCCGGTTGAAATAAGGCTCGCGGATCGCGGCCAGCGCGGTGGCGCCGCGAAGGCGGGTGCGCAGCGCGCCCGAGTAGCACAGGAAAGGAGAGGAGACCAGGCCGGCCCGCAGGCCGGGGCCGACGACGAGGTAGTCGTTTTCGTAGCGGGCCGGGCCGAGATAGTCCGCGCCGACCTCCAGGAGGAAGCGGTGTTTTTCACGGTTCAGCGCCCCTTCGCCAAAAACCACCAGCGAACCGCCTTTTCGCGCAAACGCGTTCAGGGCATTCGCGGAGGTTTCGTCCAGGCAGGCGGCGCCGGGCACGATCACAGTCGCGTAGCGCGAAAGGCCCGAACCCGGCAGAACGACCTCGAAGTCCTGCTGGCCTTCGAGCAGGATGTTGGCCAGACCCTCGTCGTGGGGCTGGCTTCCGCTCAGCCAGAGGCCGAGATTCGAGGCGGGCTGGCCGTCGAGCCCGTAGGCTTCGATCTGCTTGACGTACCCATAGGCCTGACCGAGCCAGCGGTAGGTTTCCAGGTCCATCTCGCCGGAGGGATGCAGTTGGTCCCCGATGCTGCACCGGGCGCCGAAGGCGATCATGGAAGCCGTCTCGTAATGGAGGGCGTCCGGATGCTTGAACCCGCCGAACTCGCCCCAGACGGTGTGGAATTTGCCGCTCATGGCCAGGGTGGGTTTGGACTGGCGGGCGAATTTTCGGGAGCGGATGGGAAACTTGTTGTAACCGCCCCACATGGTCGGGAGGTCTTCCAGCTCGAAGTGGGTGTTCATGGCGTGAAAATCGTCGCCATACAGATGGGCGGTGCCGTTGAAGAAGACGGTGGCGGCCGGATGCGGGGTGAGGATCACTTCGCGGCAGGCGGCCATGAAGCGCTTCCACATTTGGCGGTTATAGGCGCGGGCGTCGGGTTCGTGGCGCGGGTTGAAGCCTTCCTTTTTCATGCCGGCCAGGCAGTTCCGGCAATAACAGGTCGCATGGGTGGCGTTGATGTCGTAGAAAATGCCGTCCACGTCGTATCGGCGGCAGATTTCGGCGGTCTGCCGCACGATCAGATCGCGGTAGCCGCCGCTCGGGCAGAGGAAAGTCCAGGAGCAGACCGGCCGCTTGTCGCCGGGTTTGGCTTTGGGGTCCAGGTTGGCTTGCACGGGATTGCCCTGTGCGTCGCGCACGACCCAATCCGGGTGCGTTGCGGCGTCCCGGGCGGACCAGCCGACGGTCATGTAGATGGGCGCGCGGACGCCGATGGCGTGGCAGGCCCGGATCTGTTCGCCGAGCAGATCGAATTTCAGATGGGGATGGCGGCGGCCGACCTTGGTCGAGTAATAGGACCAGCCATGGTGGCACTTGGCGAAGACGGTGATCGAGTTGACGTGTCCGAGCTTCAGCGCCTGCTGAAACTGGCGTCGGCTGAAGCGCGCGCCGATGCCGGCGATGTGCTCCGAGGTGTGGAAGTCGAGGTGGACCTGGCGGGAGGGCAGTGAAAAGTTGTTCATAGCGCCTATTGAACAGCGAGCGGGTGGCGGTGACAAGCACGGAAAGCGGAGGAAGGTTTTAGGTTTTGGGTTATAGGTTCTGGGTGTTGAAGCCCAATTAATCCAAAATTGCTCTTAGCTGTGTCCATCTGTGGGCAAAAAGGAGTAAGGCTGTTTCGCCGCAAGGAGGTGCATCGAATCTTGAATGCGCACGCCCATCTGGTAACATTCCCTCCGAAACAGTGATGGCTGGGGCAAGGCCGGCCAAGCCCGCCAAGAAGGAACATGAACATATTACTCAAGCGATGGGTTTTTCAATTCTTCTGTTTCCTGTTGGCGGCCGTTGTGGCCGGCACAACCGGATTGGCTTTACCGGCCCCCAGCAACGCTCCACCTCGGATTGCCGTGTGGGTTTGCCAGGGGGCCGCGTTGGATCAGGGCTTGACCGATCTGGTTGTCGAATCTTTGGCTGGCAAGACGGGAATTGAGGTGTTGGAGCGGGCAGAGATGCGCCGCATTTTGGCCGAATGGCAACAAGCGGGATTGTCCGGCGATATTGCCCGACAAGTGAAACTCGGGCGTGCCGCTGGTGTGGACTATTTCGTCTGGGTGACCCTGGATGCAAAAGGTCTCGATGGGATTCTGGAGATCGCCGAGGCCGCCACCGGCCGCAGCGTGGTCAGTCAACAAATAGACGCGACGCCCGAGTCGTTGTTACGCGAAATTCCAGAACAAGTCCGCCGTATTATTGACAAAAATGCCGGTCCCATGGATCTGCCCAAAGATGGGATGGTCATGAGCCGACCGATGGTGATCCCCAGTACATCAGATCATCGGGCTGCCGCGGACCGCCTTCTGGTGGATCTGGCTGATGCGCTGATCCGAAGCCGGCTGCCGCTGTTGCATCGGCGCCATGCGGCGGATCTGGTGACGGAACGCTGGTGGGCCGAAAAAGGCGTGCTGGCCCTGTCCGCCCATCGGCAGGCCCTCCAAGGATCGCGCTTCCTCTTGACCAGCAAATTGTCGTTCGAGCAGAGCCCTCCGCAACTGACTCTGGCCCTGGTGGATTCCGCCACAGGCGCGCGGATAGCCACCCAGGAATTCCCTTTAAGGGAGCACGACGCCGTGCTCGTTTTGCCCGACAACGTGACGACATGGGTGGCTGGTCAGATGGGACGAGCGGCTCGTGTGCCGGTGGGAGACACGGGTGATCGGTTACAGCCGGAGACGCAGAAGGCGTTCTATCAAGGCGTCCTGCTCTACACCGAAAGGAGATTTCTGGACGCGATTGATTTCTTTGCCTTGGCCCATTCCCTGGAACCCACGTTTGCCCAGCCCGTGGACTGGATTCGGGAGTGTTTTGCGGCGGCCGGGTTTGACGAGGTTGTAAAACGCCTCGATCAATACCGCACGGAGGTCAGTACCACTCCGGTGTTAAACGTGCCCTTCTATCGCAACAACTGGAAGCGTCTGGCGGCGGCGCCGGGCGTGAATTTTCTAGGGCTGACGTGCCGGGAACCCGGGCTGCAATCCAAGGGAGTGGACCTTCTTCGACGGCTGGCGGCGGCGCTGGAACAGCAGGGTGCGGTGTTTTTATCCGAGGACTTGGGAACACTCACAATGGAGTACGACACATTTGTCGGGCTGGAATCCGTGGATGGCGTCCAGTGGAAGACCGCGCCGTTGTTGCTCTTCGAGAACATGGTATCCGCCCACTTGTGCCGAACGGACAAGACGCTCGCGCTGGAACTGGTCCGCATCGCGAAACTCGATCCGAAGTCCAGCCGTCGTGTGACCGTGCAACTCGCCGACGATCCCGCGGAATGGGATGCCCTGTTGGGCCGAGCGGTGAAACAGCTTTTTGAGGAGTCAGGAGAGCGGGCAGAGTCCTCCGGGCGGGCGCCCCTGGCGATTGCGGAAAGCGTCGAAGATTTGAAAGAAGCTTTAAGGCGGGAATACAAGGACTCGACCTATCTCAAGCTGTTATGCAAAGACCCCGATCACCCCTTCCTGGACGTTCGGTTCCCTCATCGCCGACCAAGTGTTGCGGGCTGGGGTTCAATGGGTTGGGGACGCTATGCCATCATGGGTTTACAAGAGTACGTTGTTCGATCAAGTCATGATGAGAATCCCGAAAAAGCATGGCAGGAGATGGCCATACTGCCCAGTCTAACCATGTCAGAACTGATAGCGCGCATGCGACGATTTACCGAGCGCTATCCTTCTCATCCGGCGGGCTTGGCCGCGCGTTACAATGTCCTGCTCTGGGACTTGCGTCCGGGCAACTATCGTCAGTCACGAGAGGAACTGGCCGGCATCCTCAGTCAGGTCGAATCCAAATACAAGGAGAACTATGAGGGACTTGCCTTGACAGTGATGCACAGCACTTTTGCCGCGCTTTCACTGGCGCTGGGCGAATCCGTTGATCTCTCACCGGGAAGCTACGATTTCCGCGGCATTTTGCTGGCTGTAAATCCCGGCGCAGTTGACAATAAGCTGGCCAAATGGCATCTGTTCTCACCGCCCAATCTAATGAACGAATGGTACGGACTATCAACGGACGAGGCGCGGCAGGC
>JACQHI010000257.1 GCA_016199105.1 Lentisphaerota bacterium
TCAAAGAGATCGAGCGATGGTCAAAAGTTGAAGGTAAAAGCGCCGAATTTGCTCATATCAAGGTCCAACTGCAGAGAAAAAAGCCGGATGCATAAGGAGTCGAACATGGCGATGGCAAAGCTACTCAGGCACATTGACATTTCCGCCTACGGGTCGGAGTTGATGGTCCCCGGCGACCTCAACGCCGACGGGCGGCTGGAGCTGATCTTCATGCAGGGGCCGGGCATGCTGGCGGCCGACATCTTCAAGCCCGGGGCCTCAGGATCGTACGGCGCCCTTTATACCACGGCCGAGGACCAGGCCCTGGACTGCCTGACGGCCATCGACGCCGACGGCAACGTCCTGTGGCAGCAAGGCCGGCCGTGGGCCATGGACATCCCCTACCGCCAGCACGGCGGCGCGTGGATGATGATCGCCGAGGACATCGACGGCGACGGCAAGAGCGAGCTGGTCCGCATCCGCGGCAACCAGCTTCAAGTCCTCGACCCCGCCAGCGGCAGGACGCTGCGCTCGGCGACGCTCGACAGCGACGGCTACTCGTCGCTGCACACCGCCCGCTTCAGCCACGACGGAACGCGCCACGTCGTGGTCAAGCCCTGCAGCGACGGCCTGACGGGGCATCCGTACTGCTGCCCGCTGGTCGCATTCGACTCCACTCTCCGCCAGGTCTGGGCGCCCAGGGATTTCCCCAACGCCGGCCATACGCCGCTGGCGTTCGACGTGGACGGCGACGGTATCGACGAGTTCCTCGTCGGCCCGCACTGCGTGAACGCCGACGGCTCGATCCGCTGGTCGCTCCCGTTGGACAAGACGCACGACGACCGGCGCTACGTCATGGACATCGACGGCGACGGGCGGTTCGAACAGGTGCTGGCCTTCGAAGCCGAGGGCCTGGTGGTCTCCGATCTTCAGGGCCACATCCTCTGGCGGCGGGCGGCCGATCACTGCGGTGGGGCCAACATCGGCAAGTTCCTGGCCGACGTGCCGGGCCTGCAAATCTTCGCCAACAACGAGAACTGGCGGGTCAACGGCAAGGACAAGGTCGCCTCGTATTTGCTGGACTGCCAAGGCAAGACGCTATGGGAATCCGAGTACGACCGCTACGCGACGACCATCGACTGGCCGACCCAGCACGGCCCGCAGGCAATGCTCGCCGCGCCCCACGACCCCACCGTGACCGACCAGCGCCCGTTTGTCATGGACGGCATGCAGCAGACGCTCGCCCGGTTCGACATTCCGCAAACGCTGAAGAAGCACACGGATTTCAAACTTCCCCACAACAGGCCCTGCTGGGGCGATTGGGGCGACCACTACTCCAGCGAGGTCTGCGACCTTGACGGCAGCGGCGCAAAAATCATCCTGTGGACCCGGAAAGACCTGTGGATCTTCGACGCCAAGCCGCCCAGGTAGGTCGTGGCATGCAAACATTCCAAGCAGACAGGCTGTTTTAACGTGCGAACGGAATAGCCGGTATAAAACCGGCTCTACGGGTTTTGCTTTGCACAGCGAATGAAAGCCTCGATGTTGACAGTCATGGCGTGCGTGCTGGGCTGGGCATGCCAGGTCCGGGCCGAGGAGGCGCCGCCGCTCTTCCGGGTGCGGATCGAGGGCGGCGCCGCCGCTGCGGTGTCGTCGCCTTCGTCCCTCGATCTGACGACGGGCTGGAAGCGGCCCTGCGTTCTCGAACTGGAGAACCGGGATGCCGTGCGGCGCGAGGTCTCTTTCGCGGCGGCCATGCCCGTCCGGGTTGCGCTGAGCTCGGCGCGGATCGTCCTGGAGCCGCGCCAGACCCGGTCAATACCTTTCCTGCTGCAGACCCTGAGCCTGGACGAGCGCGAGGTATGCCTCACGGTCGGGAGCGGCGCGCAGGGATGCAGCTTGCGCATCCGCACCAACCCCCGCCCGGCCCCCTCCGGCGTGCGCTTCGGCGCGCTGGAGCATTTCGACGTGGAAGGCCCGATCGGGGCCGCCTCCGTCGCTCCGCCCAAGCCGCCGAAGCCCCTGCCGAGCGCGTCAAAAAAAACGCGGGAGGGCGCGCCCCCAAAGAAAGAGTTGAGCCATCTGGTCGTCGCGCCCACGGGGGCGGTCGCGGAGAGGGTCCTCGAAGCGATGCGCCCAATCCAGGATCTGGGCTGCCAGACCTACCGCATGGACGTGAATTGGAGGACCATCGAACAGAAGCCCGGTGTCTTTTCGTGGGACCGGACCGACTGGATGGTCAATGCGATCCGATCGCCCGAGGGCGGCGGCTCCCGGCTGGTGGCCCAGATCGGCTATCAGCCGCAATGGTTGCCACGGGACTTCCCCAAGACAGACGAGGGGCGGCAAGCCTACTCGCGCTGGACGGAGGCGGTGGTCTCGCGCTACGCAGACCGGGTGGACACCTGGGAGATATGGAATGAGCCCCTGCTCTTCTGGTTGCCCTGCCCCAACCACAAACCCGACAAGCAGGGACCGCCCAAAAAACCGTTGTCTTTGGAAGAGACGGACGCGCTGGCCGCCTCCTATGCCGACATGATTCTGTCGGCCTATCAGAGGCTGATCGCCGCCCTGACCGGCGCCACGGCCTGCGAGGTGAAACAGATCCCGCAGGCACGGATCTATGACAGCGACACCAGCGGCCTGGTCATCAAGGCCTTCCGCCGCGGGTCGGAGGACATCCTCTGCTTGTGGAACAATGCGCCGACGCCCCGGACACTGCGGCTGCACGCGAGCCCCCCGTCTTCCGGCGAGGCGCCGATCTTCGAGCATGTCCGATTCGCCCCGGCGGGTGAGTTCCTCACCGAAAGGACCTGGAGCCCCGGTGACGCCGCAGTCCGCGATGTCGATCTCACCGTGGCGCCCCTCGAATTCCACATCCTCTCCCGCACCTCGTCCAGCCACGGATTCGACTGGCTCGCCAAGGCGGACGTTCCCGACCCAAAGGACCTTCACGAGTAGCGATCCGAACCCAAAAACGGCATGGTTCAAGGTTCAGCGGTTCACTGTTCAACGGTTGCCGATTTTTCTAACGAATTCCCCAACCGTGAACCGTTGAACCATGCCCGAAAAACCACTGGCCAGTTTCCGACCCTTTGGGTATGTTCCGGGACAGTGAGAACGAAGAAAGAAGGAGCATTGAAAACACCAGCGATGATGTCCATCCTGACACTAGGGTGGTCTTGCGCATTGTTTCCGTTTCCAGCGACGGGTCAAGATATGCCCGCGATTAACCAAGTGGAGATTGAAAAACGCACGGAGTTTCTCCAGCAGAACTTCTCTAAATTTGTTCCGATGCAATTCCAAAAAAGCACAAACACAGAGGCCTTGATTCAGTTTCTGCCAATACAGGGAAATGCGTTTTCATACCAAGGCGCTTTGTACTGCGGATTCAAGTTTATCCTGCCGGAATGGCTCGATGGCGATGTTCAATGGATGTATCTTCTCGTGAAAACCGAGGAAAGCAAGAAGTTCCAAGCGCGCCTGAATTTCTATGTCATCCCGCAAACCGGACGGGCAGA
>JACQHI010000258.1 GCA_016199105.1 Lentisphaerota bacterium
TCACCGCCGATCACGGCGACCAGGCCGGCTACCAGGGGCTGTACGACAAGGACCTGGGCTGTCACTCGCGGGAAATCATGTCGGTGCCGTTCATCATCCGTCCGGCCCCGTGCCTGAACGCCTCCCCGGCCGGACGCCAATGCCAGGAACCGGTGGAGCTGGTGGACCTGTTCCCGACGCTATGCGCCCTGAACGGGCTGGAAACCCCGGCGGCGGTCGAGGGCCGGAACCTCGAGCCCGCCCTTGTGCGGGGCGAAGCGTTGGACCCGTCCCGCCCGGTCTTCTGCGAGAAATACCGGGTCAAATCGGTGACCCGGAACAACTGGCAGCTCTCGTTCGCCTGGGAAATTCCGGAGGAATGCCTGCTGATCAATTACGCCGACGATCCCTGGGCCACCCGCAATCTCTACATGGACGACACGTGGATCGAAAAGCGCATCGAACTGAAGAAGGAACTGTTCATGTTCCTCATGCGCCGGCTCCACGGTCCCTACACGCCGTCAGACGCCGACTACTTCCTGGACAAACTGAACGGCCGGAACGGAAGGCTGCCCCTGCTGTGCCCTCCCGTCGAAGGTGTTTCCTCCTACCGGTCGGCCGGCGCGATACGGCAGGGCAACATCGTGATGTATGTGCCTTACTTCGAGCCGGACTTCCACCTGTTTACCTGCAAGGGGAAGAGCTACCACACGCTGGCTGACGCCCTGCCGCGGGACCCCGTCCGTGTGGACAGCATCCTGGATGACGGGCTGAACGACTGCTTCCTGAAAGTGCACCCGATCGCCGTCATTCCCTCCGGCTTCGGCGCCCTGTGATATCGCTCTTGCCATTCAGGCATGGGACTCCTAGAATTTTCCACCATAGCGCTGGCCATTGGCGCCGCGCATACATGAACGCGAAGTTCGCGCAAAAATACTGTTGGCCGGACAGACTGAAAGTCGATCTTGCTTCATCCGGGCGAGAGACGTAGGATTGCACCATGAAGAGCGTATACATTGAGACGTCCATTGCGAGCTATCTGACAGCACGTCCGAGTCGGGATTTGCGTGCTGCCGCCTGGCAGCAGACAACCATTCAGTGGTGGGAGCAAGAACGACCAAAGTACGAGCTATTCACTTCAGAGCTCGTGCTTGCCGAGGCACGAGCCGGAGACGCGGATGCCGCTGGCCGGCGCCTTGCGGTGCTGGACGCTTTCCCCCTCTTGTCTGTAACGGATGAGGCCAAGGGCCTGGCGGATCGACTGATGACCGACGGAGGCATACCGCCACATGCCGAAGCGGACGCCTTCCACATCGCAGTAGCCAGTATTCATGGGATGGACTACTTGCTCACGTGGAACTGCCGGCACATCGACAACGCCACAACCAAGCCCGTCATTCGATCAAGCTGTGCCGTCGCCGGATACGCCTGTCCGGAGGTCTGCACGCCATTGGAATTACTTTCCGAGGAGGTGGAAGATGTACAAAGATGAAATCATTGCGGAAGTGTGGCGCAACCGCGATGCGTACGCGCGGGCGCACCACCACGACCTGAACGAGATCCTTGCTGACCTCCGAAAGCGAGAGAGGGAACATCCTCAGCGCGTGGTGGACCGACGAGCACGCCGAACAACCGAATCAAATGCGACTTCGGGCTAGCCGCGCCGCTTCGCTTAACCCGAAGCGGTTCATTTGAGGTGTTGGCTGAAGACGACAATGTGGTACGTAGTTGACATTCTATTCGCCCAGAAGCGGGACGGCGATCAATCTGAAATCATGTGCGAGGCCTGTAATGTCTTGTTTGAAGCCCCGTCCGCGATCGATGCGTGCGGGAAAGCCGTCCGTTGGTCAGAGGAACATGTGCGCGACACCGAGTTCCACCTGATTGGAATCCAGCACGTCAGGAGTCTCGACGATGACCGTCCCGGAGACGGGACGGAAATCGGCGGCAGTTTCTTTGAGACGCGTGATCCGTGGGGAAGAAGGGATGAACTCATTCCCGATCTGAACGACATCCCAACGGTCAAGTTCGAGGCACGTCCGAACACACCCGTCGGGGAACTCGTCCCCGAGGACACGATTCGGAAAGCAAAGAAGATATTTGGCGAGGAATGACCTCGCCAGAACAAGCGCCTCCAACTCTACGGCGCGAAGCGCGCCGATGATGAGGCGCAACATTATGCCGACGCTTCGCGTCGTCGCCACAGGGGTGGCTTGCCATCTCCGTTTGAAATGGACGATGATGACGTGGAAACAGCGACAATTCAAAGAACGGTCTGAACAAGAGCAGAAGTGGTTCACGGAGGAAACGTGGTGCGACGCCAAATGATTCTGATGCAGTTGGACAATGGCGTTCAGGCCTCCTATATGCAGTGCCATGGGCACCGGTCGATGCGGACCGGCTGCCAGCCCCAGAAGATCCCCGCCCTTCCGCGGGCGATTTTGAAAACTGACAGAAATAACAAAAACCAGATTTCATGATCGACAATGCGAATGATCCTCTGATAACGTTCATTTTGATACGGACTGTGATCGACAGGGCAGGCTGGCTTTGGAGTCGGTAAATGGATTGGGGCGGCCATGCGGAGCAAGTGTGAAATATTGATTATTGAGACTAAGCCTCAATCCAGGGGCAGGTTTACTGATTAAATATGAACATCATGGAAGCAATCAAGTTCTTTACTGGTCCTACCTTGGCTATGTTTCTTAGCGGACTGCTTGTCGCCTTCTTTTCGCTCATTCCTGCACTCAAGAAAGAGCATACGCCACAATGGGTGCACTGGTTGGGATTTGCCGCAGCTATCCTAGTCGCTGTCGCCAGTGTGTGGGGCGCAATTGTAGCGGAGAAGGACGCCCTCCTTATTCAGGCCAAAACCCAACGGATTGCCGATCTTGCAGAAACCAATGTTGTGCTAGGTGCTCAGGTTGCCAACATTTCGGCGCAGAACACTGCACTTCTTGCTGGTGGTCACAATTACTGTGCGTTCCATGTCTATATGACTGACTCCAACGTTTTGACATGGACAATTGACCACCGAAATGACCAAGTCCCCCTTCAGGGCGACAAGATCAATGCTCCGGTTTTAGATGTTAAAGCAACCGTTTGGGACATTGATAGACTTTGCGATCGAGCTAATGCATCCATACGGGAGACTCTCAAAACGATGCCCGAGATGAACCCAGACGAGAAAACAAGGTTGAAGAACACTAAATTACTGGAGATGCTACAGAATCCTGACCCCGCAGCCATTCGCCACTGGGACATTGGCACTGTCCTTCCGTACGAACTCAGTATTTTTCGGAAGGAGATCATTGCTGAAACAGATGAGTTGTGGTTTAGAGTCTGGTTCCATGCCCGGAATGGGCGCTGGCAAGAAACGATAATACTTCGGAAAGTGAACGGTAAATGGTTGAGTGCGCACAAGATGAATCCGATGTCCGGGTACTCTCCAAACATCAGGAATACTCAGGTGCAGATGGACTCGGGATTCCCAACCAATGGACTTCCCCAAGGATGGTAGAGGACGTCGGATTGGGACCAAGTTTCATTATTCAATAAAGTTGGGCTACAGATGACGTGCCGGCGGCCCGGCTATGTTTTATTCCCATGTCGTTCATAGCCAAAGCCGTAAAGCCCTATTTCTTCAACGTCTCGACGGCGGTCAGGGAACGGAAGATCCATTTAGCCTTCCCGTCCTTCACCAGCGTGGCTTCGACTTCCTGGGCCTCGTTGACGCTTTCGCCGGAGTTGAGCGTGCCGGTCAGTCGGGCGGTGAACACGACCCGCGCCGTGTCCTTTTCGGGAAACTCGATCCGCAGGTCGTGGAAGGAAAGCGCGCAGGTCCGGAACAGACCTTTCGCCTGAATACAGGCGGCGACCAATTGCTGGGGCGTGTAGGCGCCGTCCAGCATGGCTCTGGGCACCGACAACGCGCAGGGAGTGGCCAGAAACGACTCCACCGACTTGGTCTTCAGCGCCATGGCGACGAGGTTTTCGTCGGCGCTCTTGGCCCCCATGTCGGCGATGGCCGCGAAGGCGCGCCGGATTCTGCTTTCGTCGTTGGGTTTGAGCCACAGGACTGCCAGCACGGCGACCGCCGCGATTCCGACCAGCCAGATCCATCGTTTTCCATCAGATACATTCACCACAAGACCCTCCCCATGACGCGCCGCCGGTTGGTCTGGCCGAACGCGTGGTTTTCCATCGGCACCGAGCGGTTGTCGCCGACCACATACACGTTGCCCGGCTCCACCCGGCGCGGTTCGAGATTCCACGAACAGGGGTATTTCACATACGGTTCGTCGAGCCGCTTGCCGTCAAGCCACAGCCGGCCGTCCCTGAACTCGACCGTCTCCCCCTCGAACGCAACAATACGCTTCAAATACATGACGCGCAAGCCGGCCAGACGAACGGCGACCACGTCGCCCCGCTTCAGGCCAGCGCCGAACCAACAGCTCGGCCGCCAGCAGAACGTCAGTCCGCGGGAACGGTACGTCGGTTCCATGCTCGAGCCGCGGATCCACAGGGGGAGGCAGACATGGCCGAAGAACAGGTAGGCGCCGAGCGCCACCGCGGCCAGCCGCCACCATTTTGTGCGAAAAACCGGAAAGATCATGACCTCCCTTTTTCCCCCAGTGAGATTTTTAACCGTGTGTTTCGTCCCGACCTCTCGGAGAGTCGGGACTCATACTCCGACCGGCAGTATGCCATGGACCGCGACAAATGCCGCAACAAAATGGGGGGAGGGTACCGTGTGGGTTACATTTTGCGGCCTCGCCGTCCACGTGGGTGGCGTTGCCACAACGTGGCTCACGCCATCAGGGTTGTTTCAGCGGAATCTGAAGAATCCAAAATCCAAATTCTAAAATTGATGGGGCTGATGGCGGGGGATGATTGCCCGGGCTTCGGGCTTTACAGGCGCCGGTGAGTCTGTCATTTTTGAGGTCAGCCATTCGTATTATGGCGGTTGTTCGAAGTGTAAAACGAAGCGGGTTCGCAGCCCCCGCTTTACTTTGAAAGAATCCATGAACATCCATGTTTCTCCACGGGGTGACGACAAGGGCCAAGGCACCGCCCGTTCGCCCTTGGCGACTCCGGCTGCCGCCCGGGATCGCGTCCGGGCATGGCGACAATCCGGCCGGACAACATCCATTTCGGTCATCCTGCATGGAGGCGTTTACCGGCTTTTCGAACCGTTGGAGCTTGGGTCTCAAGATAGCGGGACGGCGAAGGCGCCCGTCGTGTGGGCCGCCGCGCCGGGCGAAAAACCCGTCATCAGCGGAAGCGTCCGGGTGACCCGCTGGAGCGAATGCCGGGACATTCCGCCAGGTGTGCGCGCGAAGCGCCTGCTGGAAGCCGACCTGTCGAAAATCGTGAAGCCCGGCAAACCGATTAACTGTGCCTGGCGCGGCGGGAAATGGCTTCCACGCGCGGCGCTGGAATTCCAGACGCGCGACGAGGGGGACGGCGATCGTGCCCGCTTCGGCTTCCCGCCCGGCCTGCTCGAAGAGGGCGCCAACCATTCCGGCGCCGAACTGCACTTGAGCCCCAGCTATGTTTTTGTCGATAATATCCTGCCGATCCGGTCCTTGGATATCCAGGCCGGCAGCGGCGAGACCCTCTTCCCCGGCACCTATAATCTGAAGTTGAGCGCCCGCGAGAAGGCTTTCTGCGCGTTTGAAAACGTGCCCGAGGGACTGAAATCGCCCGGCGACTGGCTTTTCCTGCCTGCCGAAGGCCGGCTGTTGCTCGTTCCGTTTCCGGGCGGGAAACAGCCGGCAGTGGAAATTCCGCTCCTGGACGAATTGGTCGTGTGCCGTGGGGATGTGGAACGGCCGGTTCGGTTTGTGCGTTTCGAGGGCATCGCGTTCACCGGCTGCCGGCGGGCGGACTGGCCGGCGGACCGTCAGGCGGTCCAGCACGATTGGGATCTCTACGATTTTCCCAGCGCGCTGCTCCGTCTGCGCCATGTGGAGGATATCGAGGTCCGGAACTGCCTGTTCGAAAGGAGCGGCGGCTCGGGGGTGCGCGCGGATTTGCGCGCAATCCGCGTGCGCATCCGCCACAACGAAATGCGGCAACTGGGCGGACTGGGTGTCACACTCTGCGGGGACGGGCCCGGCGGACGGGATGACTGCCGCCACAACGAGGTGTCCGCCAACGAACTCCATCATTGCGGCCTGCTCAAGCGCGACTCCTGCGGCATTCTCGTCAATCAATGCGGCCACAGCATTATCGCCGACAACTTTATTCACGATCTGCCATATATCGGCATCTGCCTTGTGAGCGGACGGGAAGCCGGTTTCCAGACGGACGCGCCGAAAGACGCCAGCAACGGCGGCGGCCTGGTCGCCGGGGACTTTTACCAGAAATGTCCGCTGGACCCCATTCACCGTACCGGCTGTTTCACCTGCCGTTTCAACACGGTCGAACACAATGAAATCGTCCGTGTCATGGAAGTCCTGGGCGACGGCAACGGCATTTACATCTCGGGCACCGGTCCCGGCAACATCATCCGGCGGAATTACGTGCATGACATCACCGGGGCGCAGTGCCATTCCGCCATCCGGCTGGACGATATGCAATGGAACACGCTGGTCGCCGAGAACGTCGTCTGGCATTGCAGCGGCGGCGGGATCACCCTGAAGCATGTCAACGCGATCGAGAACAACATCATTGTGGACTGTCGGCAGTATGGCTCCATCATGGTACGGCGCTCTCCCGCGTTCGGCGCCGCCGTGCGCCGGAATATCTGCGTGCAATATCCGGATCGGCTCAAGCGTCCGGGGGATGCCCCGCCGTTTTACTCGTCGGGCGGGTTCGGCGGGAAGCTGGAAGAGCCCGTAATGGACGGCAACCTCTTCTTCTGTCCCGGGACTCCGGGCGTGGCGGAACAATTCCTGACGGCGATGCGGGCGATAGGGCAGGAGGCGCACAGCGTTGTCGGGGATCCCGGCTTTGCCGATCTCGCCAAGGGCGATTTCCGGCTGTCACCGGATTCGCCGGCCGTCCGCGCGGGTTTCCATCCGCTGGACCGGTGGGGAACGAGGGGGAGGGCGGGAA
>JACQHI010000267.1 GCA_016199105.1 Lentisphaerota bacterium
CTGCAACGCTGTAGCACTGCGGGCAGGTGTTTCGTGGTTAACAACTTCCGTTGATGTTCTCATAGATATGTCCAGCCGCCCGCCTGCCGGATGCGGTCGGGATGGATCTTGAAATCGGCGTTGATGAACTGGTGGTAGCGCAGGCGGGTCTGTCCGTCTTCCGCGCCGCTCGGCGGCCAGATCGTGGCCGGCCGTGTGCTGGTGATGAACCATTCGGTGAGTTCCGCTTGGAGCTCGCGCACCACCGGTTGAGCGTCGGCCTCGAAGAAGCGGTTCCGCATCTCCCAGGGATCGTCCTCGAGATTGTACAGCTCCCCAAATCCGTCCGGATGCTCTTTCGCGAACATTTCGCGTGGATAATACACCAGCCGCCACGGTCCTTTCCGCACGGACTTGCTCCAGGGGTTTTCCGTAACGCCGATCCGGTGGACCTCGCCGCGCCGGCCGGCCAGCAGGGACGACAGGTCTTTTCCGTCGGCCGTCAGGAGCGGCGGCAGACCGGCCGCCGCGCAGAGCGTCGGTGCCAGGTCCACGGCCTCGACGATCTCGCGCGCCGCGATGCCCGCCTTGAAATGCCCCGGCCAGCGCCAGATCGAGGGAATCCGCGTGATGGCATCGGAACAGATGCCCGGCGCCTTTTCCATGATGCCGTGTTCGCAGGCATAGTCGCCATGATCGGCGGTGTACACGACGATCGTGTTCTCCGCCAGCCCCATCCGGTCGAGCCCGTCGAGCAATTCGCCCACCGCATGGTCCACCTGGCTGACACTGCCCAAGTAGCCCTGCAGTTTCCGCGCCCGCGCCGCCTCGAAGGTTTTCGGCTCGAACAGAGGCCAGTCTCTGCGCCGCCAGCTTTCCACCATGGCGCGGAAATGCGGCGCCTTGAGGTCGGGCGCGCGATCGGCGTTCGCCGGCAGCGTCAACGTCCTTCCGTTGTACATCGACCAGAACGGTTCGCTGGGCGTGTGGCACTGGTGCGGCCGCGGCAGCGAGGCCTGGATGATGAACGGCTTGTTGTCCTTTCGCGATTGCTCGATGAACCCGAGGGTCTGCCGGACGATCCAGCCTTCTTGGGCATCCTCGTATTTCAAGGTGGACGCCCGGGCGTCGCAGGACTGCAGCCCCCGCGGGCCGAACTCGTCCAGCGTGATGTGGTCGTCCACTTCGGGCAGGCCTTTGTCCCGGAGATACGCCTTGTACTCCGGGTTGCTCCGGATGCTGCAGCCCCCGCAGGTTTCGCGGAAGAAATCGCAGTCGTCCTCCACCCAGTATTCCGGGCAGTGGATTTTGCCGACGGCGCCGGTCCGATAGCCGGCGCGCCGGAAATGCCCGAGCAGCGTGGGCAGGCCGCGCGGATTCTGTCCGCTCAAGCCGTAATACCCGTGATTATGGCAGTACTGTCCGGAAAAGAAGC
This sequence comes from Lentisphaerota bacterium, assembly GCA_016199105.1. Classification (GTDB taxonomy): domain Bacteria; phylum Verrucomicrobiota; class Kiritimatiellia; order JAAZAB01; family JAAZAB01; genus JACQHI01. The sequence continues at coordinate 1,415 of JACQHI010000267.1, forward strand.
TGACGCGGCTCGGGGTGCAGATGCAATTCTGCGTGACGGCGTTTTCGAAACGCACGCCTTCGCCGGCCAGCCGGTCGAGCCGCGGTGTTTTGACGTCGGGATGCCCGGCGTGCCCCAGGACCTTGGCGTTGTGCTGGTCGGCAATGATGAACAGAACGTTCGGCTGTTTGGTCATGCCGTCAATGTAGCCGCAGGAAAGAGCTTGTCAAGTCGCGGACAGACGGAAGCCGTGGTTGAGGGCGTTCCACGGCCGGACGGGACAAAAACATCGAACGCCGAACGTCGAACGTACAACGTCGAAGGCAATCCAATCCGGACTTCCATATTCCACCATCACCCGGGAGGCTACGGCGGACAAGTCGGGGTCGGAAATTTTTTGCGTTTGTTCCTTGTCCAGGGGCGCTGCCCCTGGCTGGTGAATTTGACCCCTTTGGGGTCCGGAACTACGATTTGCACCCCAACGGGGTGCGATTCGTCAGCCCAAGGTAAAACCCTGGGACACCATATAGGGTCAAAACCTTCCATGCACCCCGAATGGGTGCCATTCCCTTAATCCCACAGATATCGTTCATCATAGGTTCTTGGTGGAGAACACGAGGTGGATCGCGAGTTTGGTGAGGGATTGGGGCATGGAAATGCCTCCAGGGAATTAAACCCTTTCCGCCTTCACCAAGGCTACGGCGGACAAGTCGGGGTGCTATCCCGTCTGACGAAATTCCTACTTCCGTTTCGCCCGGCGTTTGACCGCTTTGATCATGCGGCTGAAGGCCTGCGCGGCGGAGCGCCCCTCGGTAAGGTTGTTCTGGTAAATGGCGGCGTAACCGGACCGGTTCCGCATCTTGAATATCTTCACTTTCCGCCGGGGCAGCAGCTTATCCATGACTGACTCTCCTTTGTTGGGTTGTGGACATGATTCAAAGCCTTCGCTGACGACCGCCTATGTCAACGCCTCCAGTAATACCACTTGAATATCCGAAAGCTTTTTGAGCGCGCTGTCATTGGTAATCAACACTCCGCCATGCTCCATGGCGCACGCCGCTTGAAACATATCCGGGAGAGGAAGCCCGTATTTCGCGCGAAGCGCCCCCGCCATGCCCCCCGTCTTCCACGTGAATTCGCAGGGATGGATATTGGGGATGCTTCCGATGGCCAGCCGGTAGCGGTCCGCCAAGTCGCTTCTCCCGGCCCGGATCGGTTTCACCAGAATTTCTGCGGCTGTCACCGGCGTGATGACCCCCGTGTAATCGCTGGCTTCGGCCCGTTCCATGAGCCATTCGCATACCGGGCTCCAACGCGGATGGTTCTCAAACAGATAGATGAGAACCATCGTATCCACCACCGCGCCCCGGCAGCCCTTGAGGGAAGGCGGCAGTTTCATTCGCGCCGCTCCCATTCCGCCCGAAGCTTCCTCACATAATCCGCCGCATCCGTCCGGTCAGCCAAGTCAGAGCCGATTCCTCGCAAGCCTTTGGCCGTCATAGGGCAGATCAGCAGATACCCCCCGCGGGCTTCCACACACACCTTGCTGGAGGGCCGCAAATGAAGGCGCCTCCGCTCCTCGCGGGGAATCACCACCTGGAATCGCCGTCCCACCGTCGCTGTTGTCATATATTCCCCCTTCTATCACTCATTTATAAAAAAAACATACGCCCACGAGACATCCCTGTCAACCGCTATTGCCGCGGTGGAAGCCGCCCCGCCTCCATGCGGATCAGACAATGCGCTTGCGCACGATAGCTTCGTCAATTACGATGGGGCCTGCATGTTCGCAATCCGAATGGACGGTATCCGTATGGCAAAACCCTGGCGCTGGCTGGAACAGGAACTCCCGGAATGGGTGAAGGACGGCCTGGTCTCCGTCTCCCAGGCCGGCGCGATCCGCGCCCGGTATGCCGAAAAAGAGTCCGGCGGAACCTGGGGCACCGCGCTCTTTTCCGGAATCGGCGGGGTGATCATCGGGCTGGGCGTGATCCTGCTGTTCGCCTACAACTGGCAGGCCGTCCCGAAATTCTGGAAAATGGCCATCATCCTCGGCGGCCTCGCGCTCACCCACGCGGTGGGCATCCAGCTGTTCCTCCGGAGCGACCGTTTCCGCGGGCTCGGCGAAGCCATCGGCCTCATGGGCACCATGTTCTTCGGCGCCGGCATCTGGCTCGTGGCGCAGATCTACAATATCGACGAGCATTTTCCCAACGCGTTCCTGATCTGGAGCGCGGGCGCCCTCCTGATGGCCTGGGCGCTGCCGTCCGTCCTGCAGGCCGTCCTGGCGGCGATCCTCATCGCCGTCTGGTGCGGCGCGGAGTCCATTGCCTTCGACACCTCCATGACGGCCGGCCCGCTCCTCGTGACGGCCGGGCTGCTCCCGCTGGCGTACACGCGGCGATCCCGCCTGTTGCTCCTGACGATCATCCTGTCCTTTGGTGTCTCCCTGGTCTGCGTGCTGGGAGCCGCGCGCCACGGAAGCGATCTCATTTTCAGCGCCCTGCTGTCCGTCGCCGGATTGCTGATCGCGGGCGGCGCCCTCATGCGGCAGGAGCGGCGCTTCCCCGAATCGGCGCCCCTCCTGGCCACCCTGGGCTGGATATTTTTCTTCATCGCCCTGTATATCCTGACCTTCCCGGACGCCACGCGGGAACTCCTGCGGATCCGCCGGACGGAGATTCCCGCGGGCGCCTCGATCTGGTGGGGCGCGACGGTCGGCCTGTGCCTGGCCGCCTGGCTCGCCCTGGGCATTCAAAAATTCGCGCGGGGCCGTGCGGACCTTCCCTTTCATGCCCTGCTCATTCCCCTCACCGTTCTCCTGACGCTGATCTACTCATTCGCCGGCGGGGGCCATTATCACTGGGAAGCCGCGGCGCCCTTTAACCTGGTCTTCCTGGCGCTGACCGTGACGTTCATGGCGCGCGGCTGCCGCGACGGCCGGCTGGCGCCCACGGTGACCGGATCGCTGCTGCTGCTGGCGCTCATGCTCTCCCGCTACTTCGACCTGCTGGAGAACCTGCTCGCGCGGGGCGCGGTGTTCATCCTCGTCGGCGGCTTGATCTTCGCCCAAGGCATTCTCTATACCCGCGCCCGGAAACGCGCAACGGAGGCCGCGCCATCATGAGACTCAAGATCATCGCCGGCGTCGCCCTCCTCCAGATTCTGGTCCTCGTTTTCATGGCCGGAGAACGGGAATTGCTTCTGCGCACCGGTGAAACCGTCTTCCTGCGCACGGCGCCCCTCGATCCCATGGACCCCTTCCGCGGCGAATACGTGCGCCTGGCGTATGAGCTCGGCTCGATTCCCCGCGACCAGTTGAGGGACGGTCTGACCAACCTGTCGTTCAACAACCACACCTGGGATACCCGCCGGGAAACACAGCGTGTTTATGTCGCACTCTCGACGGACGACTTGGGCCTCGCCACGGCGGAGTATGCGACCGATCGGAAACCGGACGGCGGGTTGTTCCTCAAGGGCCGCGTGAACGGGACCCGCGGCGACTCCGTCACCGTCCGGTACGGCCTGGAGACCTACTTCCTCGAACAGGGAAAAGGGAAGGAACTCGAGGCCGGACGCCGGCGCGAAGGCGTCCAGTTTCCCCTGGAGATGCAGGTCGCCGTCGGACGAAATGGCGACTCCATCCTGAAAGGGCATCGCTGGAGCCCGCTCGGGATCGGGCTCCACCTTGAAACCGACAAAGACCGCAAAGCGGAAGCCGTCGAAATCAGTCTTCTCAACGCGTCCGACAAGGATGTCGCCATCATGGATGCGCCGGACGGACGCTCCTTCCTTCTCAAACAGGACATGACCGCCGGGTGGTCCACCAGCCGCTGGGAATGGGCGGGCGCCCGGCTGCCCCGCCCGGCGGTGACGGACGAGCAGATCAAAATCCTGAAACCGGGCGAAGTGATCAAGACCCGGATCGTTTTCAGCAACGCCCTGTGGCGGGTCGCCGCGCCGACGAAACCGCCCGTTCCCCTGCGGGATGTCGAGGCCGCTTCGCGCTTCCGCCTGATCTATGCCCCGCCCGGCAAGGCCGAAACGGAGCCGCTGAAAAACGCCGCCTTCCTCTGGCATGGCCGTCTGCCCTCGCCCGCGTTCGGCGGCGGCCGGATTGATTAACGACAAGGCAACAACTCAGTACGACAGAATCATTGACAGCAAAATCATTTGTTCAGCATTATGAGCATTACGGCTTGGGATCAAGGTTGCTCCAGTGGATTCTTTTAGCTCTAGGGTGAACCTCTCCCCTACACTCGACCGCCATTCACTTCTCCAATTTTCGTAACTGCTCAGCGAACCCACCGCCGGCGGCCGGCGGATCAAACCGTTGAGAAACTTGAAACGATGAAAGAGACGTCTACCGGATCGTCACATGCGCCGATACGTGGCATGGTGTGGGTTTCACC
>JACQHI010000259.1 GCA_016199105.1 Lentisphaerota bacterium
ATTTTGGATTTTGGATTGGGGATTTTGGATTGGGGGAGTGAGGTCGCGGGGAGGGGTGTCGAGGAGAGCTTTTTTTTCGTTGAGGAGGTCGGAGAGGCGGGTCCATTCCTGGGCTTTGTCTTGGTGGTCGGAGAGTTCGGCCCAGACGCGGATGGCGTCGGCGATTTGGGCGTTGAGGTGGCAGATGGGGTTGGGGCAAGTCATTTTGGAATTTCGATTTTGGATTTTGGATTGGCGATTGGGGAGAATATCTGGCCGAGAATTTCGATGGTTTGCCAATCGGGGGCGGCGCCGTTAGCGCAGTGTTGGTAGCCGTAGAAAAGGTAGTGTCGGCCGGAATCGAGGGCGGAGTTTGCGGATTGGCGGACGCGGTCGGGGATGGCGATGAGGCTTTCTCTCGGGCCGTCGTGGACCCAGCGGAGCCAATCGGAGTGGTCGCCGTTGACGAGGCAACCGGCGGGGCCGAGGACGCCGTGGCGGGGGATGTGGTAGTCGAGGAGCCATCCGGCGGGGGCGGATTGGGGGCGGGAGCCGCGATTCCAGAGGCGGAGCGGGCCGATGATGCCGAGGCGGTGCGCCCAGCTTTCGGCTTTGCGGGCCATGCCGGGGCCGTTGTTTCGGGCGTCGGACCATTCGGAGATTTCGGTGCCGAGGTAGCGGGGGCCGATGTCTTCTTTCAAAAAATTCTCCAGGTCTCTGAACCAGGCTTCGGGGGCATTGGCGAAGGCGGCGGTGTTCCAGTTGCCGCAGATGATGGTCCAGATTTTTTCGTTGCGCATGGCGTGGAGGAAGGCGAGGAGACGGTTCCATATATCGGGGGTGGCGGAGTCCACTTCGACAAGAGTGAGGTTGAGTCTGGCGGCGCCCAGGGCGTGGGCGAGTTTGTGGGGATCGGTTTCGAGGGCGTGGTTGGGCGCGGCGTAGCCGCAGAAGCGCGCGGGCAAATCGAGGCCGTCGGTTGGATCGTCGGGAGGATCGGGCCGGAACCAGTCTTGAATGCGTTGGATGGCGTTGCCCATGAGTCAATTTTCGATTTTGGATTTTGGATTTTGGATTGCGGATTTGGCCCCGCCGTCGCCCGCCAATGGCGGGCTATGGCGGGCAAGGCGGGATATTTCCCAGATGCTCCAGACGATGGCGGCGATGGCGGCGGCTGAGCCGATGAGGGCGGGGATGTTGGCGAGTAGGGCGGCGATATCTTCGGTTGTGGCGAGGCCGCGAGAAATGAGAATGCCGCCGAGGAGGGTGGCGAGCCAGCGGAGTAGGGCGTTGAGGTTTTGCATCAGGCTGATCCTTTCGATTTGAGATTCGATGATTTGAGATTTGAGAGGGCGGGGAGAATATCGATGCCGATGAGGCCGCCGGCGACGATCCAGAGTTCGAGGGGGACGGCGAGCGTTTTGACGGATGGAATGTAGGGGGCGAGGATGAGGTTGTTGAGTTCGATGAGGAGAATAACGGACCAGACGGCATAAATCAAGACTTCGCGCCAGCGGGCGGAGGCGGTGAGTTGCTGCCAGTTGAGTTGGAGGTTGAGGAGGGCAAGAGCATAGTCGGAGGTGGCCCGGGCTTTTAGGGTTTGGAGGTCGGCTTGCATTTTGGCGGCGGCGGTTTTGTCGAGGGTGGCTTTGTCGAGCCAGGCGAGAAGGGGGGCGAAGATTTTTTCGATGGCGGCGGCGGCGAGGGCTTGGATGGTTTCCCAGGAGATCATGGGGAGGCTTCCTTCGCTGCGCTCGGTTCGCTAAGGCCTTTGATGAGGGCGGCGGGGCTGGCTTGGGTGGAGTCCAGGGTCATGTGTCTCTTCCTCGGTAGCCGCCTTTGGGCATTCGGAGTTCGGTTTTTTCGATTTCGTGCTCGGTGCCGTCTGGTTCTTTGATGATGTATTTTCCTCCGGAGCCAACTCTGGCGATCCCGCCGGTGATGACTTTGTCTCCTTTCAGAAAAACAACTTGGTCTCCGAAGAGATGGCGTTTACGAAGAGGGAGGGTGAGGTCGTCAAAGGCTTTTTTTGAGTAGTTCGGTTTTGGTGATGCGGGGGCGCCGGCGGGGGCGCCGGAGGAGGCGCCGGATTCGCTGGTGAATTGACCGGTTTCGGCGTGATAGGGGCTGGCGTTGAAGAGAGGAGAGTCGGGAGCTTCCTTCGCTGCGCTCGGTTCGCTGAGGCCGTTGAGGAGCGCGGCGCTCAGGTTTTCTTCGAGGATTTTTGCGGTGGCGGGGTCGGCGTTGATTTCCTCCAGGAGTTTGGGGAGGTCTTTGCGGAAATTCTCAAGGGCGGCGCGTTGGAAGTCGGGGTCTTCGTTTTGCAGGATTTCGGAAAGCCTGGTGCGGAGGGGTTGCAAAACCTTTTCTTGGGCTTCGGCGAGTTGAAGGCGGGAGGCGGCGAGCAGGGCGCCGAGTGCCGGCAAATCTTGACGATTTGAAATTGGTGATTTGAGATTCAAGAGAAGACCGGACGGCGCGGAAGGATTTTCCGCAGGGGCGGGGACTGCGTAGGGACGAGGGAGTCCCGTGGCATCCGCGCCGCCGGTGGGAGGAAGGGAAGTGTTCAGTGTTCGGGGTTCAGGGTTCGG